>DATKXZ010000039.1:0-18089 GCA_035528755.1 Desulfobacteria bacterium
CGGATAGCCCTGTCGTGGCTCTTATCAACCTATCGCTCCTTAAAGCCCTGTTAACGCTTATCATAGCTGATAACACAGAGCATATCCTATTTAAAAGCCCCTTAGTGACGATTGCCTTTAATTAGCAACAAGTCTATTATACACAACAAGAAAACCGCCAGTCCCACATGTTGGGTCAAAAACAAGATCATGTTGATTTACATTCATAACATTCACGGCAAAAGAGGTTATATGTCTTGGGGTGAGCACGATTCCTAACTCTTTAGCCCAATTCGCATATTTCAAAAAAACCTCATAAAATTTACCGAGAACATCAGCTCCTGAATTCATAGCTGAACGGATATTTAATATATTTAATTCTTGTAATGTTTTAACAAGAGCATTTTTAAACTTAGCATGATTATCTTCAGTCGGAGGTAAGGATAATTTTATATATTCATAAAATTCTGGCTTTCCTTGACTGCGCAAAACTCTTCGTGCTCTTGAATTTATGTCACTGATTAAAACAGATGGTTGAGCGTCTATATTGGGGGGGGTATCATCGAGCATTGATAATAAAAGAGCAGACATAACATTAGCTCTATTATGAGGATTCACAGCACCTAAATGTAAAATTTCATTTATTTTTTCAGCTTTTGAGAGAAATAATTTATCATCTAAAGGGACATCATCTATTTCTGGATTATTCGTTCTTAAAATTGTACCAAGTTCCTCAGGAGAAAGTAACCCAGAAATCTCAACATTATTAAACTTAATTGGTCTAAATTCATTCCCATCATGATATTTACTTTTTATGAGATAACTATCAGTTTCATTACCGGCCACTCCAGTTATAACTTTCGCTTTAATAATTGAACTTCTATTTAGTTTATTTGCATATTCTTCCGCTTCATCTAAGGCTTGTTGTAATAACCTATGCTCTCTTTTTGCTTCTATAACCCAATAGACACTTTCACTCACCTTAATGATATTCTCTGGCGTATCTCGTTGGAGCCAATTATGTATCTCCTCGTTACTATGGCATTCATTTTGGGTATAAACTTGCCCTGTAGGATGTCTTGTGGGGTTCCTTGTATCCCATCCAACGGCTTTTAAGTTTTCCTTAATGAAAATATAGGCATCAACTTCAGTACTTTGACCGCGCGTCATTTCCTTTCAATCCTCCTCTTTCAACCACCAATAGATCGCTTTCCCGTGGTGCGTGTACCGTACATATCCGCGCCTGTTGAGACTCATCAAGTATTTCTTCACCGTGTTGTACGAGTACCCTGTGTACTTCGTCACCTTGCTCGTTGATAACGCCGCTTGGTGTTGGTACAACACTCTAATGATTCGCTTTTCTACGTTATTAAAGGGCATCCTTTATCACCTGCATCGTTAGCTCTGGTTCTTCTTCCGTTCTCGGTTTCGGCTTTGTGACGGTGAACTTGACTTTATGCTGCCTGCTCAAGCCCACAGCATCGGATATTTCTGTCGGAAAACGAACTAAATACTGCCGCCCATCAAAAGTTATGGTCGCAGTATCTTCTATCACCGCCCGCTCTTCGCCCACCACCTCTTCCACTTCGCGTGGCAATCGCTGATAGGTTATCTTCTTCGGCGGCTCGCCTTCGCTTTCATCCGAATTATCTACCATTTTATAGTATAATATCGTATGACCAGTATATAAATACATCTGTTTATCTTTGGTATTCATACGAAAATAGCATCAACCTTTATATGCTCAGCCACCAATATACAATTAGGAGATAATCCTACGAAAGATATGTGAAGGTGGCGAGGCGAAGAAGAAAATGATGGATAGAAGAGAAATGAAGGGGATGCAGATGGCGCATCTCGGAAGGATAAGCGAAACGCCTAAAGGGTGGATCGTGCCATCGGAAAGCGGCAAGGGCGCGTATCTTGTTTATGAAGATCGCGGGGAAACGAAATGCAATTGCCCCGATTGCCAGTTGAGAAAAATTAAGTGCAAGCATCAATGGGCGGTGGAATACTTCACCAAAGAATCAGTGGATGAGTTGGGCAACAAGACCGTTCAGAAAGCTGTTAGGATGACCTATACGCAGGATTGGAGAGCATATAATGAAGCGCAAACAAACGAGATACGGCTATTCGATCAATTGTTAAGCGATCTCGTAAAGAGTGTTGAAGAACCAGAGAGGAAACGAGGAAGACCAAATCTAAATCTACAGGATGAGTTGTTTTGCGCAATACAGAAGGTCTACTCTCAGCTTTCACAACGGAGAGCATATACGCTTTATCATAACGCAGAAGAGCGAGAGCAAGTGTCGTATGTACCGCATTTCAACGCCGTTGGTAAACTGCTCAATCGAGAAGATGCAACACCCATCCTCCATAATCTGCTTATTCTCTCTTCTTTACCAATGAGAGACATAGAATTATACTTTTCTCAGGATAGCTCAGGATTCCGAACAAGCCAGTTCACACAGTATGCACTAGAGAAATACGGAGCTACGGAAAAGAAGCATCACAAGTGGTTAAAGGCGCATATCCTTGTAGGAAACAAAACGAACGTGATAGTGAACGCAGAGATAACGGACGAGGACGCGAACGATTCACCCTATTTCAAGCCGATGGTGGAAGAAGCGTATAAGAACGGCTTCAATATCAAAGAGATAACGGCGGATATGGGTTATTTGAGCAGGAAGAATTATGATGCCGCTTATAATATCGGCGCAGATGCGTACATACCGTTTAAATCAAACGCCACAGGGCGATCTGGCGGCTCACGAGTTTGGAATCGGATGTATTACTACTTCATGCTGCATCGTGACGAGTTCAATGAGCACTACCACCAGCGAAGCAACGTTGAAACCACGTTTATGATGGTGAAGACGAAGTTTGGCGATAAGCTAAAATCAAAGAATCTTGTAGCGCAGAAGAATGAGCTACTGTGTAAGCTGATAGCGCATAACGTCGTGGTGCTGATCCATGAGATGTATGAGTTGGGGGTTACCCCTGATTTTTCCACTTGCACCTTAAATCAAAATTCTGCACCTAAATTCATTGAAAACTAGCCTTTTAGGTGCAAAGCCGCTTCGTGTTTATGGGCACCTCTCTCTTCCTTTCCCTTGGTCGGTACTTTCGTAATGGCTAAGCTAAATACCCGGCCCGGTGCGCACCCGAAGCGAAGATAGTTGATCTAAGACACGGGAAGAGCGGGGTAGTGACAACCTCAGCACAAGAAGACACGGCCACGCAACGGTCAAAATAAGCTATAACGACCAGGCGCGTGCCGAAGCAAAGACCTGTTGTAGGGGATGGAAACCTTGTATAAAGACCGGCAATCGCACAATATGAGAGAGAAGATTTAGTGCGGGGACGCTATTACCAGCAAATAGTCCCCTTCTTCCAGCACAGCATCAGGCGAAAAACCAAAAATAAACTCTCCGTTTTTATACACCGCGATTACCTTTTCATTTTCAGTCAGAGAGATATCAGATAACTGCATTTTTTTATCTACTTTTATCTGATTCACGTCAAATCCTTCGACCGCGGTCGTCGCTTGCACAATGAAATCAGCAACTACGGGCTCAGTGACCGCATGAGCAAGCAATCGCCCGCTTATCTCCGCGTAGGATATTATATGGTTGATTCCCGCTCCTTGCATCATTTCCTTATGTTCTTGCGCCTCGCAGGTTGCAACGATCTCGATATCAGGATTCTGTCTACGAGCTGAGAGCGCGGTCATTATCGTCTCAGAATCGTTATCCAGCATTATCATCAGTGTCTTTGCATCTTTAATACTACATCGTTCCAGCGTCTCACTCTTTGTTGGGTCGCCGCTAATAAGTGATATCCCCTGAGCATTCAACGCCGTTTGATCCAAATCGTTACCTACCACTAAAAACGCTTCATTATCATTCTCAAGCTCTTTTATCGCCTCTTCTGCTTTTGAGTTCCATCCCACAATTATCGTATGGCTCTTCATCTTCAGCGATCCCGATCCGAATAATCTTTTTAATTGACTATTAGTAGAAAAAGATAAGAGTTGCTCGAATACATACGCAATAGTTCCTATACCTCCCAACGCAACCAGCACAAAGGTAACGCGACCACCTAACGTTTTGGGCGTATAATCCCCGTATCCTACAGTTGTAATTGTCACGATAACCCAATAAACTGCATCCCATATCCCGGTTACTCCCGCACTGCCTCTTTCAAAATAGTAGAATGCGAAAGAGCCGAATACGAGCACAGCCATGAGTAAAGAGAGTAGAAAAAGCTTATCCTCGTACTTTTCCAAGTGTAAAGCCCGTAATCTTCTTATCAGCCAGAGTAACATGGTAGCGTATGTATGTACTGAAATAGTATCGGGTTGTTAAGTTATTTACTCACAGATGCTTTATGTTTTTTCGGGGTTCATGGTGATATCACGTCACGCGCAAGCCTGCTATTTCTTATCGGGCAAGGATCTTGCGCTTGCGTTTGTTCCCCCTCACTGTAAAAATACGACCAGTTACGGATTTCGCGTTCGTTAACGCTTTTACTTGTTTGTCAGGCATTTATCTTGCTTTACCAAATTTGAATGCAAATTCCTCCCCGCGTATTGACCTATTTAAACCATTACTGGCACTCTAGAACCCCTAATCAAAGCCGTTTAGGTTCGCTCTGAGCACAGATGGCCGTGCATTAACTGCGTCGGGGATTCACGAGTTGTCCAAGTCCTGTACGAGAAGTCATGGAGGGAGGGATTTCAGCCGTACGGCACTTAGCGAGCAAAGAAGAGGGGAAACAAAGATGATTGAACTGCGATATCACTGGCTGAAACCGCTGCGCTTCTTATCGCCTTCTTTGAGAAGAGTCTTCGGTACGTGCAAATGAACCTCACTGGAAGCATCATCGTCCCGGGCGTTGGCCGTCGAGGTGCGATTATGGATAAATAGGATCGCCTATCGGAGGCCTATGCACTCGGAAGAGCAGTGGCAAAACGTATACAGGGATTATAATACTTTTTAGAGAGAATAGCCAGATGGAATAGAGCTAAAAGCGGTAAAATGGCTTTCGATTCGACTCTCTGAAGGGGGAATAGTAAACAGCTTCAAATGATTGGAGGAACTAGAATGCATAACTTGAATACGGTGTAACCTGTATGTTGATTGTGTAGCCGTGCGGCGAGCGATACAGAAGGACGCACGGGAATCCATCGGACGGACTGCGGTAACTAACCACCATGGCAAGAGAACTCGACGAGAAGGACCTCGCACTCTTAAAGAAGCTCGCGCCTGAGTTAGAGGATATCATCTGCGAGCACGTGCAGGTGCCCTTCAGGTCCATATTACCGCCGCTCTCTAACCATTTCTCAAAGGACGCGGACGACTTCGAGCGCCGACTTCGAGCGTTACGTGACGACGAACTGAGGTATCTGGTGGATATGATCCTTGACGGGCTGGAGAGCCTATCCTGCGTGCCGCCCGACCATGCCGAGGCGTTCATCTCGCTCGTTGCTGAGAAAATTTCGTACGAGGCCGCCGATAAAGTAACGACGGTCTATCTCGAGCTGGTGTGCTCTTAGAAAGAACGTCTCCTCTGTCACTGCGAACGCTCGAAAAACACCGGGGCCGCACGCGAAGCGATGGAATAAACTCGACCTATACGCACGTGTTACGGTTCTAGCATAAAAGGAAAGCTTTATATATGCACTCTTTCTTTAGAGTAAGTCACCGTATGAGAAACCTGTTCGAAGATCAGATAAGCGAAGGCGAGATATTTGCAAATAAAGAGGTACTTCGACCTACGTATACCCCTGACACTCTACCACATCGGGAGAAGCACATAACCGGTTTAGCTCAGATACTCTCCACTGCGCTAAGAGGGAAGACAACACCTAATGTGTTGATCTACGGGGATAGGGGGACCGGTAAGACCTCTACGGTAAAATACGTGTGCCGGGAATTCGAGGAGATGGCACGGAAGACAGGCAGTAATTGCGCTCTGCTTTATATCAACAGCGAGATGCTTGATACGCAGTACCGGGTTTTTGCGTATATCGCACGGGTATTTAATAAACGTGTCCCAATGATCGGTTGGCCAACAGATCTGGTGTATTCTGTGTTAAAGCGGGAGATAGACGCCGAGGAGCGGCACGTCATTGTAACCTTAGATGAGCTAGACCTGTTAGCGAGTAAAGAAGGCGAGACGTTACCTAACCTCCTGAGGATTAACGGAGAGCTTAATAATGCACACCTGAGCGTGATCGGGATTTCAAATGATCTTGCCTTTAAGGATCTCTTGGACCCCAGAGTAAAGTCGTCGCTCAGCGAAGAAGAGCTACTATTTTCACCGTATAGTGCCGAGCAGTTGGAGGATATCTTGTACGCGCGGGCGGAAATGGCGTTTACTGATGCGGCACTTGACGATATGGTGATACCACGCTGTGCAGCTCTCGCAGCGTCTAAACAGGGCGATGCAAAGTATGCTCTTGACCTCCTTCGGGTATCAGGAGAAAATGCGGAACGGTCACGATCCAAAAGGGTGCGTGAGGAGCATGTGCAACTCGCAAGTGAGACGATACAGGCGGACAACGTGGCGGAAGAGATAAAATCGCTGCCACTCCACTCAAAGATTGTACTCTCTAGTGTGCTCCTCTTAAGCCGCGATCGGGAAAAAAGAGGCTTTTCCAGCGGTGAAGTGTATAGCATGTATCAGCGATTATGCCACTATCTGGGCACGAGTGCATTAACACCCCGGCGTGTTACTGATTTCGTCTCCGAATTGGACATTCTGGGATTGCTCAATGCGGTTATTGTTAACAAAGGGAGATACGGAAGGACCAAGATAATCTCTCTGGGTATACCTGAAGAGTGCGTGCAACCGGTATTATTCGGGGACTATAAACTGAGAGCGCTCGCGAATGTTAGTGAAATAGCGCCGATACCCGTGTAAGGCGGCTGAACGAGTTGACACACGCTTGACGGGGCTTTTCGTGTGGGTATTAAAATAAAACCGCGAACGGAACGATCCGAGCTATCAAAGAATCTGCGCTATATGGGTGGTTTGGCAGGTAATTCAAGAGCCGCACTAACGCCCACGCTTCAGAGCTGCATCATTGCCGTGATTGCCGAACCGATCATTATTAACGCCAGTAACAACCCTATTATCGTCCTCTGCAATCTGCTACTATCCTTCTTCACGCGCCCCTTTCTCGCCATCTCATCATGTATCTTTACCCTTGCACCCTATTAATGCCTTTTGGTAATTCGCGTTCTCCCTTCGGCGGTCGCTGGAAACGCAGCGGGGAACCGAAACGACGAAGAAGCAAATCGAGTTGCAATCACCATCATCGCACCCCTAACTTCAAAAACCTGAACGACTATAGAAGTAAGTAAGTATACTAATTAGTACAATACTCATGACAACTGAGGAATCAAAGCCGCTGGAAGGGGAAAAGGGCAGCGCGAAAAAAACGCTCCTGCAAGACATGGACGAAACCCTTGCGAGCGTGAGAAGCAGCGATGAGAGCATTAGCAATGCGGTAGAAAAGCTGATAAAGAAGAAAGACGAACTGCCGCCTGTGGGTAACGTCATTGGCACGGTGAAGAACAGCGGCATACTAGATGTGTTTGACGAAAAGATCAAGCGAAAATACAAGCTCAAATGAGCTCCTCTTCGCGGCGTGACGAGGCGCGGGCAACAGGGGATAGGAGAAGCAATCCCGTTCCCGTGAACCACACGGAGGGGAATCAGCACAGGAGCATTGAAATGACAAAATGTCGTATTGACTTGACTCTAACTTAACATCATTCTTCTCCGTGCTGTCCGTATCTATCGTTCGTATTGTGCATCACACGCTACAAAGGCGAATTATGCACGGGTGAGTTTATGTTTTGTACGACAGCCTATTTACAGCATTTTGTTCTCTTCGCCGTACGTCGCTTACTCATCCTTGTCGATTGGATTGATTGGATTGGTATTACGACTCTCAGTTCCGATCTTTATGTGCGTGGAATACCCCTTGTTGCATAAGAGCAAAAATGCAAGAACTGAATAAAGCCGAAACGAAAGCACCCATCTTCGGCTTGAAAGAATGGCTCTCTTTTCTTCCTTTATTTATAACCTATATCCTACTGGGCTTCTACGCTATCTTTCGCAGCAATCCTCTGATAGCCTTCGGTTACCTTGCTTACGTCGTCGTATTCTATGTTGTGGGTACATCATATATCTTCTGCGCGAAATGCCCCCATTACGGGCAGCGGTGCTCTTATATCTTCGCGGGGCTGCTTGCCAGACGGTTATTCAAACAAAGATATGGAAAGTGCTCATCGTTTGAGAGAACATATCCTGTTGTCGTTCTACTATCCCTTTTTATGATTCCACTGCTCTTTGTCGTAGATAACTTGTTCTATCTGCTGGCCTTACTGGTGCTTATTGTCGTCATGTTTGGCATCGTAAAACCCTTCATTGTCTGCGCAACCTGCCAGTATTCGCAATGTTTCGGTAAAGCTTTATCAAATAAAGTGAAAAAGTAAGCTATGGAAGGAACAGAAAGTTACGAAAATTTTCCTGCGTGGATTGCCCTCTTAGCCACTGCTGTTACCCTCTCGATCTATGCCCTCGGAGCCTACATCCTCGCGGGATTCGGAGTCTTCGTCGCTATCCTCTACCTGCTCTATTGCCTTTTGATCGAACTGAATGTACTGCGGCGAAGTTGTGTGGACTGTTACTACTACGGCAAACTGTGCGGATTGGGACGCGGCAAGCTCTGCTCGGTGCTTTTCAAAAAGGGCGACCCGCAACGATTCGTTGAGAAGGAGAGCTCATGGGCTGCCCTACTGCCTGATTTTCTCGTCACCATCATTCCGCTCGTCGGTGGGATTATACTTCTAATAGCCGATTTTACGTGGCTTCTCGTCGCGTTAGTGGCACTGTTAGCCGTCCTCGCTTTCGGCGGCACTGCCGTTGTACGGGGATCGTTCGCCTGCAAGTATTGCAAACAGCGAGAAATCGGCTGCCCCGCAGAGCAGCTATTCTGCAAACAAGAACAACCGAAAACGAACGAGGATTAGTCTCATCGCCACCGTGGTGATGCCCGTGAAAAGTGCTGGGAGAGACGGCACGGTAAACAAAACAAAACGCATACCCTTTTAACTTCCACTACGTAAGGAGCAGTTATGAGCACGTTAGAGGAGTTTTCAAAGAGGGACAACTACGCGGCATTGTCAGGAATAACGCTATTGGAAGTTTCAGAAGGGCGAGCACGAGCGATGATGGGACTAACCGAGAAGCATCTTAATAGCTTCGGTACGGTGCACGGCGGCGCGATCTTCACCCTGGCTGATTTCGTGTTCGGCGTCGCTTCTAATTCGCATGGTACGGTCGCCGTGGCTATTAATTCCGGTATCTCGTTCTTCAAAGGGGTATCTGAAGGGAGTTTATACGCAGAAGCGCGGGAGGTATCATTTCATCCGAAACTCGCCAGTTACGCCATTGACGTGACGAACGAAGAGGGTGAACTGATCGCGTCATTCCAGGGTATGGTGTACCGAAA
Source organism: Desulfobacteria bacterium (assembly GCA_035528755.1). Taxonomy (GTDB): domain Archaea; phylum Halobacteriota; class Syntropharchaeia; order Alkanophagales; family Methanospirareceae; genus JACGMN01. The sequence continues at coordinate 9,509 of DATKXZ010000039.1, forward strand.
ACGGGATAAACTGAAGCTCGAGTAGCTTTCTGCGCCGCTCGCTCACTCACAAGCGATCCTTCACCGTGCGCCCTCGCGTTTCCGGAAGTCATCGGCAATCTCACTCATACGCGCGAACCAGACGTCATCATGCGCCAGTATGTGCCGAATGAGTCGTTCGACCATTTGCAGCCGGTGGTGACGGCCGATGATCTGCGGATGCATCGTCAGGAGGAAGCAGCCGTTGCGTCCTTCCGCGTACGCACCGTCGAAGTCTCCACGCCAGATTTCCTCGACCTTGGATGGCGCGCTCAGCCCGGGGAGAACGATCGGATGAAAGAGGAACATGAAATGGCACGAATCGGTCAGTTCCACGGCAATCGGGATTTCAACAAGGTTCGTGCGCACGCCCTTGTCCTCTACCCAATACGGACGATCCGCACCAAACTGGCTCGAATCGTAATCGAATCCGTACTCGGCCAGGAGGCTGTACGTCGTTTGGGAAAGCTCGCCGGACGGTGAGCGATAGCCGCGCGGTCTGTTCCCCACGACTCGTTCCAAGGCCTCTATGCCTCGTTCTATCATTGTCCGCTCTTCATCGGGCTTCAAGAGGTTCGGCGGCTCGTGTAGATACCCGTGATGGCCTATCTCATGGCCTGCATCTGCGATGGCGCGTACCACGTCCGGGTGGCGGTCCGCGGTGTAGCCGGGCACGAAGAAAGTCGCGGGTAACTCGTACTTCGCGAGCAGCTGGAGAATTCGCGGCACTCCCTCCGTTGCGCCGTAGGTTCCGCGTGATACTGCAGCAGGAAGATCCATCTTTGCCGTACCTATCCAGTACGATTCCGCATCGAAATCAAACGAGAGAGCGACCGTCAATTTGGATCGTTCGCACTTACTTCTTTTACTGCCCGCATTTCGCATCATCTGATCGTATTATATGCCCGGGAGCTATTTAAGACCTGCTTATATATTCGTAAGTAGTTTTACATACCGTTCAGAGGTGAAACAAATGATCGTAACAGACTTAGAGGAATTAACGGAACGGGAAGTGCTCCCAGGCTTCCGGGCTAAATTCGTGCATTCGGAAAACGTTACGGTCTCCTATTGGACTGTCAAAGCGGGGGCGGCGCTGCCAGAACACGCGCATCCGCACGAGCAGATTACGAACATGCTCGAGGGCACGTTTGAAATGATCGTTGACGGAGAACCGCAGACGTTGAAAGCCAACATGGTCACGGTCATTCCTTCCAACGTCAGCCATTCAGGAACGGCGCTCACCGATTGTAAAATCATCGACGTCTTTTACCGGTACGCGAAGACTATCGTGGTCCTAACGAAAGAAGTTGAAAGACATCTAATCTACTCTACTGCTATTCACCGTAGCAATTGATGCCGGTAAACGTCTTTCGGTACGATTCTAACAGCGGTGTCAGTTTGCGTTCGGGCGCTGTCACAGTCTTCAGCCGTTTTTCGATCTCAGCATCGCTCAGTTTCACATTGAGCGTTCGGTTAGGGATATCGATCTCAACGATATCGCCGTTCTGGATAGCCCCGATTGCGCCGCCATTGTACGCTTCCATCTCGATATGGCCAATACACGGTCCTGACGTGCCCCCGGAGAATCGGCCGTCGGTGAGTAATGCTACCCGTTTGTACCCGGCACCCATGATCACATCAGTTGGTGTGAGCATTTCTGGCATGCCCGGTGCACCTGCCGGTCCCTGGAACGGTAAGACCACCACATCACCTTCGACAATCTGTCTCGCCTCGATCGCATCCAACAGTGCTTTTTCGGTATAGAACACCTTCGCAGGCCCCGAGTGCACCATCATCGCTTTATCAACCGCGGTCTGTTTGATGACCGAGCTGTGTGCGATATTTCCCTTTAATACCGCGATACCGCCTTCCATGAAGTACGCGTTATCCAGCGTTCGAATAACCGTATCGTCCAGGACCTTACCGTCGGCTGCTATTTCCTTTATTGTCTTACCGTTTACGGTCGGTGAATCCTTGAGCATATCCTGTAAGCGATTAAGCACGCCGGGAATGCCGCCTGCGCGGTCGATGTCCGCCATCTCGTGCGTTCCTGCGGGAATGATCTTACATAAATTGGGCGTCTCGCGTGAGATCGTATCGAACAGGTCAATATCGATATCAACACCGGCCTCTTTGGCGATTGCGGGAATGTGTAATACCGTATTGGTCGAGCCGCCCATCGCCATATCAACGCGAATGGCGTTCTCAAACGCATTTTGTGTCATGATCTCACGTGGCTTCACGCCCTCTTTCACCAACGCTACGATCCGCTTGCCCGTTTCATACGCTTGCTTTTTCTTTTCCGGGTCGAGTGCCAGCGTCGTCGCACAGCGTGTGACGGACATGCCCAGGACCTCGGTAACGGTAGCCATAGTATTCGCAGTGTAAAGCCCGACGCAGGAGCCCGCGCCGCAGGCCATGCACGGTAAGAAAGCTTCTGCCTCTTCCGCAGTCATCTTCCCGCCTTTTACTTTACCTACGAGCCCGAACCCTTCTATCGGATGGTGCTTTTGACCCTCAACGACGTTGGCCTTCATCGGTCCGCCGGTGAGTATCATCGCGGGTAAATTGAGGCGGCCCGCAGCCATCAACATGCCCGGCGTGATTTTATCGCAGTTGGTCACGCCAACCCAGCCGTCTAACGAGTGCGATAAGGTCATGATCTCTACATTATCCGCGATATGCTCGCGGCTCGGTAAACTGAGCCGCATCTCCACATGCATTGCAATACCGTCACAAACGCCGGGGACGCCCCATTCGAAGGGCACGCCACCTGCATCGCGAATCCCCCGCTTGACTTCCTGCGTTAACGCGTTTAAATGAATATGGCCCGGAATAATATCGTTATAGCTGTTCGCAACGCCGATAAACGGCTTGTCCATATCAAAATCCGCTGCGGCGAGTCCTGCGGACAGTAATAACGCCCGGTGCGGTAAGGTCTCTATACCCTCTTTTAAAACGTCCGATCGCATTCTCATCACCCACATTAACAAAGCAAATCGTGCTATAAATAGGTGAAGGGCGCACCGGATCGATGACAGAATAATCGAGTGTATGAACTCTCCCCGGCTTTTCGTTTCGCAATTTTCATTTCACATAAAAATATCCTATATTCTATAATGAGAAGGGAAATTGGTAGGCTTTTATATGAGGATACAGTTCTGGTTACCGGCAGAGTGAGGTGGAGAAGAATGGACAAAAAGGATTTATGTTATTTTGGGAGCACTCGCTGTAGCGTTAGCATTGCTTGGTCTTGTAGCGTCGAGTAGTGCCGCGACACTGCAGACCTGGGAAATTACACAACGATCCAGGCGGCGATCAATGCGGCAAACGAGACTGACACGATTATCGTGCACGAGGGCACCTATCCGGAAAATCTGATTGTTAATAAGAGCCTCACACTTCAAAACGGTTCACTGCCCGTGATCGACGGGATGGGCGGCACCGCGATCAACATCACGGCGGAGAACGTGACGATCGACGGCTTCAACATCACCAATTCGAGTTACGGCATCAAGTGCAGCGCGCTCGGCTTCACCATCGTGAACAACACCATCGATGCAAGCGAAGATGGCAATCAACCTCGCGCTCTTTGATCTCGGCTCTCAGTTGTATGGAAACGGCCAATCGCGCTATATCATTGGTAATGCCACCATCGATAACAATACCATCGACGCGGGCAAAAATGGTATTTATATGGCGGCTGAGAACTAGGGTACCGACCTCCGCGCTGATTCGATCTGCACCATCGGTTCATTCCTTATTATCAACAATACTATCACGAGTGATAACTCAGGCATCAATATTTTGAAGATGAGTCATATCGGGTGCGAGTTATTTAATAGTTCTCAATTCACCTTTGGCGGCCTGTACATCTGTGATAATATCGTTACTGCGTCCTCCACCTCCGGCCGTGGTATACGTCTTCGTTACATTAAATGGGTTGGGTGCAATATCTCGGGGGATGCGAGTGCCACATTCGGCGATATTCAAGTGTGTAGAAATGATATCGGCACTAATACCGGTGACGGTATTTCGTTTAGATTTAATTCTGCATGGGGCATGAACCTTTCGGATAATGCTTCAGCGACCTTCGGGGATCTCGTGTTTGACGACAATACTATTACTTCAGGTAGCGGGGGTGTATACACAGACAATATTAGGGAGTTCGGCTACAATATGTCTGGCGCATCCGCTTTCGCCATGGGAAACGTAACCTTCAACAACAATCACATCGAAAGTGAGAGCGAATCCATGTACCTGCCCTTCCTCAACAAATTCGGCTACGACATGTACAATGATTCGTCCTTCACCATGGGCGACTTCATGATTTATAGCAATGCACTTACCTCTAACACCAGCGAAGGCATTTACCTCTATGAGGCGTCTACATCAGACGACGACGGGTTCGGGCATAACATGAACGGCAACGCCACGTTCACCATGGGCTGAACGGCAACGCCACGTTCACCATGGGCTCATTTGCCATTGACAACAACACGGTTTCCTGCACCGATGGCATCCGTTTTGATGCCCCGCTAAAGTATTTTGGATACGAGATGTACGACAATGCCGCGTTTGTCATGAGTGATGGTCCGTCTCCAACAACACCATCAACTGCAGTGCTAACGGCATTTACTTCGATATAGAATATTTCGGCACCGACCTCTACAATACCTCGTCATTTACCATGGGCAGCGTTCTGGTAAACGATAACAACATCACCAGCGACGACGAGGGCATCCACGTTAGTGATTTCTACGAGTTCGGGTATAGAATGTACGGCACTTCTTCATTTACCATGGGTAACGTTGAGTTCTGTAGAAATGACATCAATGCCAGCGGTTACGGCATGAATTTCGGTGACATGCCAAACTACTTTGGAGAACAGCTCGACGACAATGCATCGGTTGTCATGGGCGGCATCCTTTTCAACGAAAACCGCATCAACAGCACCGACGACGGCATCTACTGCGAGGGATACCTGGGGAATTTTGGATACGACATGGACGGTAATGCGACCTTTGAAATGGGCAACGTCGAGTTCAACAGTAACCGGATTGATTCGAAGGGTGGAGATGGTATGTATTGGAGGAGATTACGTTCTTTGGCAATAAGATGTATAACAATGCTTCGGTAATCATGGGCGATTTCCTCTTCAACGGTAATACGATAACCTGTAACGGAAGCGGCATTTATGTCAACAAGTTTCATGACGTAAGTTCTGATATGCATAACAGCACAGCCGTTACGATCGGGAATATTACCTTCAATGGCAACACCATTACGATTACGAGCAGCGATAACGGCATGTACCTCCACCTCTACGATTTCGGGATAAACAACGATGCTACCGCATCCTTTTCCCTCGGCGAGTTGCTGATGGACGGCAACACGATTTTGAATGCCGAGTATGGTATCTATTTTTACGAGACCGATAACTTCACGATCTCGAACAATGAGATTATGGACGGTGACCATGGCATCTACCTGGACGGTTCGAGTAACAATACGGTTGTATGGAACACGATCGTGAACAACACCGCCGGGGCTACTGGCGCGCATGTGAACGAGTTATCGAACGATAATGAATTAGACCTGAATTGTTTCTATGATAATGTGCCGTATCAGGCGGTGGACAACGGTACCAACAACACCTTCAGCAGCAACTTCTATTCAGACTACGCCGGAACAGGACCGTACCTGATCGAAGGGACTGCGAATAACTCAGACAACAATCCATTGGACGAGTGTCCGGTGGGAGGAGCACCAGCAGTTATAGAGCGAGTTCCTGCTGTGACGCCACTCGGCCTCATCGCTCTTGTCGGCGTGCTTTCGGCTGTCTTAGGAATGAGGATCCGAAGAAGAGATAAGAAAGAGGAGTAGATAGAGTAAGCACTCCTCCTATTTTTTCTGTTTTAAACCCCCCCCGCATCCACTCGTGGTTGGTTACCCTACTCAGGTAGTAACCCGGTGCAGCGCCAGTTGATTTCTGCGGTCTTCGTGTCCTCGTACACAACGCATGCCGGATTGCAGCCTTCCTGCGGGACGAAGGGCTCGAGGTCGATCCACCACGTGCGCGTGAATTCGTTGTAAACGTAGGTATCGGTAAGCGTTCCTTCCTGTACGCACGTGCTGTGCTCTGCGATTGCCAGTGCCTCATCGAGCGTTAGCGGCTCAAGACCGCCCTGTGCGTAGACCACGTCAACGACCTCCCAGTTCTCAAGCGTTACCGTAACCGTCGCCCTGTCGGTGCGTGCAGGATCTTTCTCCGAGGTCAGGTAAAACTCAAGCTCGATCTGCCAGCAGCCCGGGCAGCGTGCCTGGATAACATTGGTGACGCTCAGATTCCTGCCGTTGTAATTCCTGTAGTCGTCCATGGTCATCACGTAATTCATGGCGATTTCCCGCGCCTGCGCTTCTGCAGGGTTTAGATAGTCCGAAACGGGAGTTTGCGTGAGCATGTCCCACTGTCCGTCAAGTACGGCACGGGTTATTGTACCGTTGATTACCGTTACTTCCGCAGTGTGCGGTGTGATCACCTGTGCGAGCACCTTGCCCGTGCGATCACCGTAACCGGCCTGCCGCGATGTGAGGTCGAACGTGAACACCCAGCAGAAGGGACAGCGCAGGACAGTTGTCTGGTTATAGCTCAAGTCAAACCCGTCAAACTGGTACGTCGACGAATTCTCGACAAACGCGCGTGCAAGCTCCTTGCTTTCCGTTTCCGTGACCTCACCGTCTGTTCCAGGCGTTATACAGCCCGCGGTGAGCAGAGTTCCGATGATAACGACGACCACGAGAATCTGCGTGAGCTTCAGATATGTCCTTCTCATCTTTCCGTTTTCTTCACCTACAAATATTTTCCGTTGCTTCATATATATACATCACTTCTCTTTTTTCCGGTTTATAGCTGCAACTTCTGTTCGTTTCCGCATTTAAAAGGGTTTGGTAAGCTACGAATGAGATCGAAGTTATAGAGAGGTTTAAAAGCAAAAAGAAGAAAGATACACAGGATGCTCGCTGAAGTGAGGAGGACAAAGGACGAACTGGCGGATGATGCTGATACGGACGATGAGAAGCTGCTCATTCTGCCGTTGAACGATAAGAACTCGAAGAAGATCTCGCAGATTATTTCGAGCGATACCGCGCGCGATATTTTAGATGCTCTTGCTTCTGCGCCGCGTTCAACAACGGAAATAGCAGAGCAGCTCGGGATCCCGTTAACCACCGTGCAGTACAATCTGGAGAAGCTCCGCGAGGCGGGACTGGTGAAGGTCGCACGGACGAAATACAGCAAGAAGATGAAGCCCGTGAAGCTCTACACGCCGCAGCGGAAGCTCGTGGTCATCGTACCGGAGCAGACGAGCAAGAGGGACGTTATCGCCACCTTGAAGCGGTATTTAGTGGTGGCAGCCGTTGCGGTGGTTGGCTCGGGCGCGATCGAACTTCTGACGATGCGCATGGGCCGTCAGGCATGGGATGCCGGCATTCGGTCGGTACCGGAAGCGGGAGGTAATGGAGTACCGGCACCAGCGTATGCGTCGCTCGCAACACCGTCGCCGGAAAAGGCATTCGGTGCAGTTCCGGGGTTTGATATCTTCGCCCATCCGGGGCTGTGGTTCCTCTTTGGTTGTTTATTCGTCATACTGGTGGTGTTCCTTTTGGACTATCGCGGTAGAAACCGGCATAAAAGAGCTTAAAATGATTTTAAGGTGTTCTTATAACTACGAATCGGTTCGTAGCTATGGGAACTGGTTTATAGCCCTAACGTCAACGTTGTTAGAGCGCCGTGGAGGCGCTGGTAACAATCATCAAAAAATTAGGAGGTGAGATGAGCAGAAGATGAAGAAACTATGGACGATAAGCGTACTAGCAGTGGTAGCGGTATGCCTGGCTACGGTTGGCTGTTTAGAGAATATTACAGAGGTAAGCGCAGTGAATGGCGAGGGCAATACCACCATTGCGGTTTCCGGAACGGGGACTATAGAAACCGAGCCGGATAAGGCTATCGTGTATCTGGGTGTGGAGACGCAATCGGATAACGTCACGGAGGCTCTGGCGCAGAACTCGGTGAAGATGGACGCGGTGATTGCGGCCTTGGAACGGCGGGGCGTGCCGAAGGACAGCATCGAAACGAGTTATTCCAGTATCTATCCGGTCAAGGATTACGAGCGACCCGGAGAGGGGATCGTTGGTTACCGTGTAACGAATGCGATAACGGTTGAACTGAGCGATCTGGACACGGTGGGGAGCGTTATTGATACGGCCATCACCGCGGGCGCGAACAGAGTGACGAACGTAGAGTTCGGCTTGACGGAAGCGAAGGAGCAGGAGCTGAGGCAGCAAGCGCTGAGAGAGGCCTGTGGGGATGCGCGGACCAAAGCGGACGCAATCGCAGGTGGGCTGGGTCTGAAAATCAGGTATTGTCCTAACACACGATAGTTTATTATAGTAGGGAGTATATATAATCCTCTCGGTGATCGTATGGCTCGCCCAAGAGGAAAAATCGATATCGTTTGTCCGAACCCGAGATGCCGCTTTTATCGGAAGGATGGGGGGA
>DATKXZ010000040.1:0-6227 GCA_035528755.1 Desulfobacteria bacterium
TGAACCACTAATATAAAAATCAACCGGTTTTTGCACGTCCAATAATTCATAGACACGTTAACACAAGCTGGAAGGATAGCAAGTGAGCTTTAGATCTAAGTGTATTCTATCGATTCGTAGATAATTGTTGGACAGCCTCAATACTGCTTAAAATAGGAAATAGTGCTTACAGTGTAGAATACTCGGTTACCATTACTTGCTCGCCTTCCGCTACGCCTTCCTTGTTCTCCTCTATTACGACAAATCCGTTCGACTTCGTCATGCTGGATAAGATACCGGAGCCGCTTACCCGTAACGGCTCGACGTAATACTCGCTCTCGGTACGAATCAGCTTCACACGCACGAAATCCGTCCTTCCCGCCGCTGACGGGATCTTCTTCCGTGCGGTAGCAAGAACCGTCTTGCGGTCTTCCGCCCTCACGCCGTGCATCGCGTACAAAAAGGGGCGGACAAGCAATTCAAACGCGGAAATCGTCGCTACCGGATAACCTGGGAGAACAAATACCGGCTTGTTATTGATCAAACCGAAACCGACGGGTTCGCCCGGTCGAATAGCCACGCCATGAAATATAACCTCTCCCAACTCCTCGACTGCATCGGCCAGGAAATCTCTCGTACCAACTGAACTCCCGCCGGTTACCAATAACCCGTCACAATCGTCTTCTAACGACGACCGTAACGCAGCTTTTAGCTCCTCGTAATTGTCGCGTACGATCCCCATTCGGTGAGGGTCCGCAATCGTGCTGGTTAATGCCGTAAGCATGTAACTGTTCGAATCTGCGATCTTTTGCTGCCTTAGCTCGTGACTTAGCTCAGATGCGTGTACCGCGGGATCCATAAGTTCGTCACCCGTGGGGATTATGCCGATCTTGGCTCTCTTGTAGACCTTCACCGTGCTCATAAAAAGCGATGCAAGCATGCCGATATCATATGCTCGCAGTATCTTCCCGGCTCTAAGCACCGCTTCGCCCTTCTTCACGTCCTCGCCTGTAAAAGAAACGTTTTTGCCCGGTGTGACCGGTTTGAAAATCTCCAATGTATCGCCTCGCTCCTTCGTATATTCAAGCATAACCACTGCGTTACTGCCCTGCGGTATTGGCATCCCGGTCGCTATAGGCAGGCATTCGTCATCGCCTATTTCTAACCCGCTCTCTTCTCCTCCTTCACCTATAGGACGCTTCTTTAGCTGCAAAGACACCGGATTCCGTGGCGCCGCTCCGAACGAGTCCTCACCCCGAATCGCATACCCGTCCATTGCAGCCCGATCGAAAGGGGGGCTATTGATAGGCGATAAAACGTCTTCTGCCAAAACCCGACCAAACGCATCGTCAAATTTGATCTCTTCTAGTTCTGTCCGCTTCGCATACGATAACACCGTTTTTAACGCCGCTTCAAACGAAATAAGAGTCCGAAAAAGTTTCATTCGCGCTTAATCACTCTCCTCCAGCCTGTTCCTGCCGCGCAAATACACCGTTACTATGCCTGCCTGCGTCAATTTCGTCCTCAACTCCTCATCGTTGGTAAGGACTGCCGCCTTTCGCTTCAGCGCTAACGCTGCGATCAGCTCGTCCGTATCTCCCACTTCCCCGCCGCCGCATTCTTCTTCCTCCTCGGGTTCCTCGATCGTAACCGTGCATCGTATAGGCCCGTGTTCCTGTTTCTGTCCAGAGGTATGTGCATATTTCTGTATTAAAGAATGGCCTACATTTGCTGCCATTCGCTCTTTGCCCTTCAAGCCGGCTGGTCTTTGCCTGAGTTGGTTCAGCTCGTTCACGACCTCCTTCGGCACGATTACACGCAGATAGCCCAGTCGCTCCAGCTCTTCAAAGATATCAATACCGAATATGCCGGGTATCAGCAGTGCATTGGTGTCCACGATCACTTCCTTGCGTAGCACGTTCCCTATTACTTAAACGCACCTAACGGTAGAAATAAATTTGGTGCACTTATTATCGCCGCTTAAACCGCTTCTCTATCTCCTTCTTGCTCAGCCGAATCATCGTCGGGCGTCCGTGTGGGCAGGTATACGGCAGTTTCGTGGCCTTCAACCGTTCCACGAGTTCCCGCATCGACTCATACGACTGCTTCTCACCCGCCTTTATACTCGCTTTGCACGCTGCCGTGCTAAACAGAACCTTCAGTCGCTCCTCCTTCTTGCCGCGCTCCTCTACCAATTGCAGTATTACTTCTGTTATCTCGTCCTCATCGATCATACTGTGAAAGACGACGGGTATCGCCCGGATAATATAAGCATCGCCCAGTAGCTCGATATCGAAGCCCATAGCCCTCAGCAGGTCCTCGTTCTCTCGAATCACGTAGAGCTGATGCGGACTGAGTTCAGGCATGTACGGCCTCAGGAGCGCTTGTTTGTCGATCCTCCCACCGTAGCGCTCGAGCAACCGCTCGTAATTTATGCGCTCAGCCGCCGCGTGCTGGTCGATCATGATCACATCGTCCTCGTCGCTCTGCGCTATGATGTAGCTGTCGAGGACCTGATAGAGCGGAACAGGGCGTATATTCAAACGGCCGCCTCCTCCCTTCTCCATGAACTCGTCTGCCGTTACGCCCCCCTGAAATGCGGTTTGAACACTTGCGGCTGCTTTCTTCTCTTTCGGTAATCCAAAGAGTTCGCCGGCACGTGCTCCTGCTCCTTCCTCTCGCTGGACAACCTCGGGAATCAAATCCGCGTTTCGTAACGTGGTGGAGACGGCGTCAACGATGTATTGAAAGACCTCATTAGCGTGGTAAAAGCTTATTTCATGCTTCTTCGGATGAATATTCACGTTTACCTCGTTGGGATCGACAGAAAGGGAAACGACCACGAAAGGATACGCGTGCTTCGGTAACAGAGACATATAACCCCTCTTTATCGCTTTATCCAGAAGATCACTCTTCACAAATCGCCGGTTCACGTAGGTAAAGAGGTGCTTCTTGGTGCCGTACGACACCGCCGGTTTGGAGATGTAGCCTGTGATCGTACCACCATTAAGAGAGGATTCCGGCTCTTTCAGTTCGATAAGCTCTTTTGCAACGCCGCTTCCGAATGTATTGACGATGGCGTCTAACATGTTCCCCGTACCCACCGTGCTGATTACCTGATTGCCATCATGAATAAGCTCGAATTTTATCTCCGGATAGATGACCGCATAATTTATGCAGATCTCCACGATGTGTCGTAATTCAGTGGTTTTCGATTTCAACGTGCCGATTCGTGCAGGGAGATTGTAAAACAGGCTCTTGACTTCCAAGGTCGTGCCAATGCCCCGGGTTATTCTCGTCTGATCTTTGAGCACGCCGCCCTCTAGGGTCAGGTGCGTGCCAAAATCCTCGTGCGCATGCCTCGTGCTCAGCGCTATCCGTGACACGGCGGCTATGCTTGGCAATGCCTCACCGCGAAATCCGAGCGTTTTTAAGGCCGTCAGGTCCTCTATCAACTTTATTTTGCTCGTTGCATGCTTCTCGAACGCAACCGCCACGTCATCTTCGCTCAATCCATAACCATCATCGGTCACCCGGATATAATCCCGGCCACCATTCCCCACCTCCACCACCACACGGCTGCTTCCTGCATCTATAGAATTCTCTATTAGCTCCTTTACGACCGATGCCGGTCGGTCTACGACCTCGCCCGCGGCGATTTTACCTATCGTCTGCTCCTCTAAGACAAAAATGCTCCTCATAAACCCCGTCTTTCATAAAAAAATAAAGCACGGTACCTTAAAAGGATCGAGCGTGGTTCCTGACCGCCACTATCGAACCCTCAACCGCTTATGCCGCTTCCAAAGCCTTTTCCCGTTCCGGTCGGCTACTACCCCACCTTACATTACGGTCGGGTTCGTTTATAGGGTAACCGAGGCTCTTTGGTCGTGATATGGCGATAATCACCGAATCGCGAAACTCCCGCGAAGCTAGAGACCGTTTGCTGCTTCCTCAAGTACGTTGTATGCCTGAACTTCCGCAAAATCTCATCTAACTTCCGCCGCTGCTCCTCCAATGAGAACCCTTTCTCTCCTTCTCCTTTACCCTCTATCTCATGATAGAGTTGCTCCATGCTCTCGAATATATCTTTGAGTTCCTTATCATCAACATAATGCTCGACGAGTTCTTCCAATTCGTCATACACGTCTTTCAGTGCTCTCTCGCAGCTCTCGGCTCTTTCTCCCACTAAGCGCACTTCGCAGGCGCTTAACTCGCGCTCAAGCCTGTCAAGGGTCCAGCCGCTTGCTAGCAGACGTACCTTAGGATAGAATCGCTTCACGTACTCGGGCTTCTGGGTCAATATGTTCCTGACGCTTACAATGCCCACAAGCACACCGTTTTCAACCACTGGCAGCCGTTTTATTCGCTTCTCCGCCGCGAGCGCGCTTGCTTCATCCACTGAGGTCTCCGCATCAATGGTCAGTAGCGGGGCACTCATCACTTCCTTGGCCTTTACCTCATCTGCGCGCTTATTCTCCAAGAGCACTTTTAACGCAATGTCCCGCTCGGTAATAATCCCTGCCGGATTACCGTCCGACGTGATGACCACACTGCCGATACCCAGCTCTGCCATGTTCTTCACTATTTCTGTGATAAGCGCGTCTCCATCTTCGGTGATAATTGGACGGCTCATTATCTCACGAACTTTCATAGCCCCTTTTTCTTCTTTGGTACGTATAGCCATTTATCTCTCCTCCGGTTTAAACGGATATTTCGAATGCGACTTAATTTGGTGGAGAACATGAGGCGAATCGGCAAAAACGGCTCCTAAATCCACTGTTCCTACCACATCCACCACACCTAACGCTGCGACAACATCGCCTTTTCGGTTCCGAATCGGAGCAACAACAACCGGTACGTGCGCATACTCCCCTGTAAGCGGTGTCGTACGTATCACCCGGTTCTCTTCGAGCGCTTGTTCCAAAATTGGACCGGTGTATTCAAAATCGATGACCTTCCCTTTCTCCACACGAACGCCCTTTCTATTTTTGCTTCGCATGGTTACGGGTATTACAAGTAAATCGTTCACCGCTTTTGCGATCGGTGCGAGTTCTTCCGCAGGTGTATTCTCATTTATCTCTAGTTCTCCCATCCTTTTTTACACCTCTTTTTGGAGATCAATAAATAATCCTCATTTTTTCGTTGGATAGCTAACGTTACGGCACGCAGTAAGTAAGATAGATTTTGGCAGTATTTAAATTTTATGGGATTTGTGTTGAGCTGTGGGACAAAAACCTTCGATCCATTTACGCACCCGCATATAAAAAATCCACCGTTATCAATTACCAAAACAAAAGGAGATTGTGAAGTGAGTCTGAGTCAAAAAAAGAGAGCACTTATTACTTCTGATTCGTTGTAAGCACAGCAAAGTTGTCCTCTACCGTTTCTTCCCGCATTATCTGCTCAAACGCGCTCTTCGTTACAGTAACTATTTTGTTGGTTCTTCTCTCAAGCATCAGTTCATATTCCGCCCACCGATTACTCGCCTCGAGATCTCGCGCCAATATTTCCGTTTCGTAGATCTCCGTATTCTTTATCTCCGCTTCACGATTCCCCCTTATGGATATTTGCATCAGCACCTTACTGCATAACCCTCGTGCAACCTCTCTAATGAGCATATCTACCAGCAGGGAAGCGTTCGCCGTAAGATCCTCCTTATAAACAGGATAGGCGATCTCCTCCAATATCTCATCAGTGGAGTCCTCTAATATGTCGTCAGGATAAATAAGAACGCCCGCGTCTATGCACTCTACGCGCAGCGTACACTCATCAGGTCCTTCCGCTGAGTCTAACTTTTCGTTCAATAGTCCGCATAATAGTTCATTGAAGTCCGCTTTTCTCGCACCGATCATCTCGTTCATCGCTGGTAGGAATGAATTATTTGCTCGTGCACCCATAAAAAACTTTCGCTGGAAGGGGGCTGTCGACATGTAGGGTGCGTGGGGGTGAGAGGCTTTGCTCCAAAAGTCGAAAAATCGCCGGACTTAGGAGCAGACGAAGGAGTTTTAGAGTAAAAGTTATTTTGGGTGAAAATTCCCCTATAGCACGAAAATATCGCAATGTTTAAAAAGGGTGAATGAAAATGTTTTTAAAGTGCAGGAAAAATGGGTATTGTCCTAACACACGATAGTTTATTATAGTAGGGAGTATATATAATCCTCTCGGTGATCGTATGGCTCGCCCAAGAGGAAAAATCGATATCGTTTGTCCGAACCCGAGATGCCGCTTTTATCGGAAGGATGGGGGGA
>DATKXZ010000041.1:0-13076 GCA_035528755.1 Desulfobacteria bacterium
TCCCCCCATCCTTCCGATAAAAGCGGCATCTCGGGTTCGGACAAACGATATCGATTTTTCCTCTTGGGCGAGCCATACGATCACCGAGAGGATTATATATACTCCCTACTATAATAAACTATCGTGTGTTAGGACAATACCAATCTCTCTCGGTGAAATCGATGCGTTGGACCTCCTTAAGAAGGCAAATAAAACTGATTTAGAGATGCTTAAACTTGTCACCGAAAAATTAGAGACTTTGATGTAATTGAAAAACAAGGGCTCATACCAAAATAAGGTCTCCTTAACTAACCCACGGGATCATCGATGAGTTCGTTCAAATCGCTTATGATAAACTCATTGTCTTCTTTTGCGGTTTCCTCCTCTTCCGGGATCCGCTCTTTTCGCTCGCGATCGAGATAATACGCCGTTATGCCGATCTTGCGCGGATTGATGAAATCAAAGACCCAGTGATCGCCGATATGAACCACCGCTTGTGGTTTCACGTCCAGAATCCCGCACACGCGCGCAAAGAACCCGTTGGTCTTCTTCACCTGACCGAAATCGGACGTTGCCGAGAACACCTGCGAGAAGTACTTTTTAATCGGTTGAATCTGGAATTCGATGAACTCAGTCGCCGCATTTGAGCTTAAAATCAGTTCGTAGCCCTCGTCTCGTAGCGCGGTCAAGACGCGTTCTACCTCTTCATAGATCTGCAGCTCGGCTTCGTATTTCCTGAAGAGCGTCTCGTACGGGATGGCCAGGCCGAACTTCCGCAGCCAGTAGTCGATGTTGTACCACTCTATCCGGTGCTCGCCGATCTTGTCGTACTCGCTCTTTACGTAGTCGAACGCCTGCTCGAAGCTCAAATCCTCCTTCTCCGCGTACAACTGTGGTATGCCCTCGAGCCAGACGCAATCGACAAATCCCGGGCTCACTAACGTACCGTCAACGTCAAACGATATGACTTTTATGTCTGCTCGTGCTTCCGCTGCTCGCAAAGACATCTTTTTGCCCCTCATTTAGGGATCAGATACAAAAGAACCTTCATTCACACGCTGCCGCACCGTTAGATTTTTGAGCCCGGGCGTTCAGGCTAATACGTCCTTTGCCGCTTCCAATCCCGTTCCGACCTCGGTTATAAACCCGTTCTCCTTCAGTACCTGCTCCAGTATCTCGAGTGTCTTCAGAATTTCCACGCCCGTTATGTTCCCCATAGAGGCGATTCTGAAGATCTTGCCCTTGAGCTCTGCCTGCCCGCCGGCAACGACCACGCCTTTCTTCCGCATACCGCCTCTCAACTGATCGTCGGTGATGCCAGCCTCGATGGGCATGCGTGTGGCCGTAACGGTATTCGAGTAAGTGCTCACCTCGTTGAGCGTCGGGAACAAGTCCAGCCCCAGGCTTGTAACTGCCGCTCGAATCGCCTTTGAGAGCGTCCTATGCCGTTCAATCCTGCGCGCCATCCCCTCCTCCTTTATTATCTCTAACGCTTCATGGAGTGCGAAGAAGAGCGGCACAGCTGGTGTATACGGCGTCTGATTCTTCTTAAAACTCTTCTTATACGCAACAAGGTCCTGATAATACGGTCGGCGGGGGTTCTCCTCCATCAGTTCCAACGCCTTCTCGCTAATTGATAGTGCGGCCAATCCCGGCGGTGTACCCAGGCATTTCTGCGAGCCCACGATCGCGACGTCCGCGCCAAATTCGTCCACAGGCACATCGTCACCGCCGATTGACGTGATGCAGTCGAGCACGAAAATGGCATCGTGCTGCTTTGCAAGTTTGCCCACTTCACGTGCAGGATTGAGCATACCGACGGAGGTTTCATTATGCACCATGGTAACGACCTTAGGATTGGGACAGTTATCCAGCGCTTCCTTTACCTGCTCTAAATCTATCGACTGACCCCATTCGAAGAGGACAGGAGTAACCGCCTCTGCTCCTGCGCCGTATCGCTCTGCTATCTCCGTGAACCGTTCGCCGAATTTGCCGTTCGCGATCGTTACGCAGCCCATATCAGGCTCGCCTGCGCCGTCTATCCGCCTGAGCATGTTCCCTATAGCCGCTTCCATTGCGCACGTGCCTGAGCCGCTGAGCACGAAGAGGTCGTTCCTCGTCTGAAATACCTTCTTGAGGTTCTCAACGATCTCGCCGTGGAGCTCTTCGAATTCCTCGCCGCGGTGGGATATCATCGGCTTTGACATTGCTTCGCGAATACGTGGTAGCACTGGTACCGGTCCCGGAATCATCAACAATTTTTCTTCCATTTTACGCGCACCATCTTTTTTCTTTTTTATAAAGGATATAACCGCCTGCTTTGTTTTAGATTTTATTTATACTGCTAAGATTATAAAATGAGTAGGTGAAGAGATGGGAAACGAAGAAGAGAAAGAGAAATCAATGATCTTACGGGTAGCCGAGGCGTATCACCGTGATGCCGGGCGATGGATCGCACGAATAGATACGGAGACGATGCGCGCACTCGGGCTGATTCCCGGAGATGTCCTTGAGATCGAGGGCCGGAGTGTTGCCACTGCTATCGTGCATCCCGCTTATTCACCTGATAGTGGTAAGTCAATTATACGTATTGATGGTAACATACGGAACAATGCAGGTGTCGCCATTGATGATAAGGTCAGGGTAAAACAGACGAAGGCGAAAGAGGCGAATCGAATCACGCTTGCGCCCACACAGCCGATACGAATCGCAGGTGGCGAACGTTACTTATTGAGCAGATTGAAAGGAGTGCCAATTACCAAGGGGCAGATCATACGGATTGAATTGTTGGGCAATCCCGTTACTTTTGTCGTTACGAACACCGTTCCTCTGGGCACGGTAATTCCGAATATCGATACGGAGATCGTGCTGCGAAAGGCGCGTGAGGAGAAGATCGGCGTGCCGCGTGTGAGTTATGAGGACATCGGCGGCCTGAAGCGTGAGATAGGAATGATACGGGAGATGATCGAGCTCCCGCTCAGGCATCCGGAACTCTTCGAACGGCTGGGGATCGATCCGCCAAAGGGCGTTCTCCTGCACGGTCCACCAGGGACTGGAAAGACGATGATAGCGAAAGCCGTAGCGAGCGAGACCGACGCCAATTTCCATTCGATCTCAGGTCCCGAGATCATGAGCAAATACTACGGTGAAAGTGAAAAGCATCTGCGTGAGATATTTGAGGACGCGGAAAAGAACGCGCCGTCTATTATTTTTATTGATGAGCTAGATTCAATCGCGCCGAAGCGAGGCGAGACCACCGGCGAAGTGGAACGGCGAGTGGTTGCGCAACTGCTCTCGTTGATGGACGGTCTGGAATCGCGCGGGCAGGTCGTGGTCATCGGTGCTACGAATAGAGTGAACGCACTGGATGAAGCTTTACGAAGAGGCGGGCGGTTCGATCGCGAGATAGAGATCGGCATTCCGGACAGGAACGGTCGTGACGAGATTCTGCAGGTGCATACGCGCGGAATGCCGCTGGCCGAGGACGTGAATCTAAAGGAGGTTGCGAACCTCACGCACGGATTCGTCGGCGCGGACCTCGCGGCACTCTGTAAAGAGGCTGCGATGCACGCCTTACGGAAAATACTGCCGGAGATCGATATAGAGAAGGACATCCCGCCGGAAGTGATGGAACGACTAACCGTTTCAAAAGAGGATTTTAGTGAGGCGTTAAAGAACTCGGAACCTTCCGCGTTGCGAGAGGTATTTGTGGAAGTGCCGAACGTGAAGTGGGAGGACATCGGCGGCTTGGAACGCGTGAAGCGGGATTTAAAGGAGGTGGTAGAGTGGCCACTCAAGTATTCGGAGATCTTTTCGCAGTTGAATACAAAACCGCCAAAGGGTATCATTCTCTTTGGAGCACCGGGCACTGGCAAGACGATGCTGGCAAAGGCGGTGGCAAATGAGAGTGAGGCGAATTTCATCTCGATAAAAGGGCCGGAACTTCTCTCGAAATGGGTGGGAGAATCCGAGCGCGCGGTTCGCGAGGTGTTCAGAAAGGCAAAGCAAGCTGCGCCCTGTATGATCTTTCTGGACGAGATCGATTCGATCGCACCGGTGCGCGGAGGCGGTTATGACTCGCATGTGACCGAGCGCGTCGTTTCTCAGATATTAATGGAGATGGACGGCTTGGAGGAGTTGAAGGACGTGATCGTCTTAGCAGCGACCAACCGGCCAGATATGGTAGATCCTGCATTGCTCAGACCCGGCAGGCTTGATCGGTTGATTTACATTCAGGTACCGGATGAAGAGACGAGGCAGGAGATTTTCAAGGTGCATTTACGTGGTAAGCCGCTGGAAGATGATATAACGGTCGAAGCTCTAGCGAAAATGACCGATACGTACGTCGGCGCGGATATAGCGGCTATTGTTAGGGAAGCGGTGATGGCTGCGTTGCGTGAGTTCCTCGCGTCCGGCATAACGGAGGAGCACATAGGGGAAGCGATGAAGAACATCGTGATAAAGAAGCAGCATTTTGAAGCTGCGATAAAGATCGTGAAGCCGACTTCAAGTCCGAGAGCACAGGCGGAGTTTGAAGAGAAGGCGGAAGATCTGGTGAAACATGCTTATGCGTAAACGAATAAATACTTATGGTGATAGGAGAACAGGATAAAAAATGGGAAAGCATCAAAAGCGAATAGCTGCACCTCGTAGCTGGAAGATAGAGCGGAAGACATCACACTGGGCGGTGCGGCCAAGACAGGGGCCGCATCCAAGGGATCTGAGCATGCCCTTGCTACTGATCGTGCGTGACATGCTGCAGTTAGCGGACAATAGCAGAGAAGCGAAGCGGATATTGAACGAAGGCAACGTGATAGTCAATGGCAGAGTGAGGAAAGATCGTAAGTTCCCCGTGGGCGTCTTTGATATCCTTTCCATTCCTCTTCTAAAAGCGCACTATCTGGTGCTCTTAGACAAGAAGGATAAGCTGTCGTTGGTGAAGATAAATACGAGGTCGGCATCGAAGAAGCTCTGTAGAGTGAACGGAAAGAGAATGATAAAGGAAGGCGCGATACAACTGAACTTGCACGATGGCCGGAACGTTCTGCCAGGGGAGGCGGGTGCGGAAATAAAGACGCACGACTCGTTGTTGGTCTCCATTCCGGATAATAAGATCTTGAAGCACTTTGCGTACAAGGAAGGGAGTAACGTGGTCGTGATCGGAGGTAAGCATTCTGCGCAGACGGGAGTAATCGAGGAGATAAAGAAGGTGCACAGTCCGCAGCCGAATGTCGTGCGGATAAAGTCCCGCGAGAACGAAGTGACCTTCGAGAGCCGTGAGGATACCGTGTTCGTCGTTGGCGATAAGAAGATCGAAGTGCCGGGATTGAGTGCATTGTAAGAATGCGTTACGAAGTAAACGGACATACAAGGAAGGAGAAGATAGGAGAGAGGAAATGACAGAAAACCCGATGAGGAGGATAGCGTTGGATAAGATCGTGGTGAACATGAGCGTAGGCGAGAGCGGCGAGAAGTTAGCGAAGGCAGAGAAGCTGTTAGACAGCCTCGTGGGTCAGAAATCGATAAAGCGAATGGCGAAGAAAACCCTACAGCCGTTCAGCATAAAGAAGAACGAAGCCATTGCGTGTAAGGTCACGTTACGTGGCGATCGAGCGCGCGATTTCCTTAAACGTTGTTTTAACATAGAGAATCGGCTCTTTAAGAGCCAGTTTGACACGTTCGGTAATTTCTCTTTCGGCGTTGCCGAGCATACGGACTTCGGCATACGGTACGACCCGAACATAGGCATCTACGGCATGGACATCTGCGTCTCCCTGAAGCGGCCGGGGTACCGGATAAAAGAGCGAAAGATCCAGAAGAAGAAGCTGCCGATGAAGCAGCGAATAAACCGCGAGGACGTCTTCGCGTTCATTCAGGACGAATGCGGCGTGGAACTGGTGGAGGAAGTAACGTAACTTTTTTTTTGTTTGTTCGCGTTTACGTTTGATTCCTCCGTTTTGGTTCTTTTTATTTATGAGCGTAATAAAGAAGATGCTATTATGCACATCGGCATTATCACCTGCGAGATTTTACGGAAAGAGATACTAGATCTGGTTCGAGAGACCGGTGTGCGCGACATCTTCTTCGTACTTCCCGATAAGGTAAATTCGGTGACCGTCGTTCCGTATAACCAGGTGATCGGCCGCTTTTCACGTGAGTTCGCGGAGGACGGGCTTGTAGTAAAGGTGAACGCGCTGGAGAAGATAGCGAAGGAGATTCGCGAGCGTGCGCTCACGGATTCGGTGATTGTTACCGTATTGGAATTGCGGTTTCACACGTACTCTGAGGTCCTCCTGGAGAAGATTGAAGAAGGTATACGGCGCATGAGTTCGGTGGCAGAGGTTATTGTGCTGGGCTACGGTTTGTGTGGATGCTCACCGAGAGCAATGGAACGAGTCGTTAGCGAGGCTCCGGTGCCGGTGCTCATTCCGCGTGACAGCACCGGGGAGATACTGAACAACTGTATCGAGATTGCGCTTGGTAAACATACGGTACAGTCGTTACGGCATGAAGAAGCGGGGACGTTCTTCATGACCCCTGTGGGCGCGGCACTCGCAGGAGAGCCGCAGGTGATTTTGGAATCGTCTGGCGGTGCCACGGCCGGGCTGACGAACCGACATGATACGGTTGGAGATACGCAGCGTATCCTGCAGCTTATGAAAGATCATTATTTTCGGGTCGTGAAGATTTGGTATACCACCGCGGATTTGACGGACAGGGAGTACGCACTAACGGTAAAACGATTCGCGCGGACGTTCAATCTGGACATTAGGAGGGAAAAAGGGTCGTCGAAGATTATGCGTGAGACCGCGGAAAATGGTGGCATCGTTCCGGGCGAATTGTGATCACCCTTATGCTCCACCTCAGTGCTACATATACTATCCCCGGTCTTAACGTAACTACGCCATACCTAAAATGACACGGAATAGGTACGAGCGTTTCTGGGAAATTGATTCTCTGCGCGGCATCGCGATACTCATGATGGTCGCGTTCCATGTACTTTTCGATTTGAGTTATGTTGGCGCCTCCAATTTTAATGTCTATGCAGGCTTTTGGCTCTACTTTGCACGTGCAACCGCTACCATCTTCCTGCTGCTGGTTGGTATCTCGCTCACGCTGAGCTACTCACGCGCACTGCACGTGAAGGAACCCGAGCAGAAGCTGTACCGGAAATATCTCACACGCGGCTTGAAGATCTTCGCGTGGGGTCTCGTTATCACCGTTATGACCTGGATCTTTCTGAGAGAAGGGTTTGTGGTTTTGGGGATACTGCATCTGATCGGGATTTCGATTATAGTGGCGTATCCTCTTGTGAAATTCAGGTATGGGAATCTCGTGCTCGGTCTCCTCTTAATAGTTCTAGGATTATATCTGAAACAGTTATCAGTCAAAGTCCCGTGGCTCCTGTGGTTAGGCATTACACCCGACAATTTTTATTCTCTCGATTACTTCCCGCTCTTGCCCTGGCTCGGCGTCGTGCTGATCGGCGTGTTTCTTGGTAATTCGCTCTATGCGAACTATACACGGGGCTTTAAACTTCAAGATCGCTCTCAAGTGAAGGGTATTCGATTGCTCAGCTTCTTGGGCAGGCATTCATTAATCATATACTTAATTCACCAACCGGCACTCATTACCGTGCTGTACCTCCTCGATTTGGTAACCATCGGTACGTTAGGTTAGTTTAAAATTAACACTCGGTGATTGAAAACGCGCGTTACCTTTTTCTGCCTGAAGCTCCTTTCTTTTAGTGGTACACCACCGTTAGTTAGCAGGGGTGAGCAACATATGGAATACATGAGCACGGATGAGGTCCGCCGATTCCTTTTGGAAAAAGCACGAACCGGCAAGCTGGCAACGGTTCGTGACGATGGGAGACCGCACGTCGCGCCCATCTGGATCGACCTAGAAGACGATACGATTGTTTTTACGACTGGGCACGACTCGATAAAAGCCGCAACTATCCGACGCGATTCACGCGTCGCTATCTGTGTCGATGACGATCAGCCGCCGTTTGCGTTTGTCATCATCGAGGGAACTGCTGCCATTACAGACAACCGCGAAGATTTACGGTACTGGGCGACCAGGATCGCCTGCCGCTACATGGGTTCAGAACTTGCGGAGGCGTACGGCAAACGTAATAGCGTTGAGGGTGAGTTGCTCGTAAAAGTGACACCTTCTAAAATCATAGCGTGGAAAAAGATCTCGGACTGAACACGCGCTCATTCTCCTCTCTCTAAATACAATCAGCTATTTTTGTCTCGTCGTGCTTTTCTCGGTACATGGTTACTGATCGCTCACTGGGAAGCATCGCCTCATCACCAAACGGCAAATGTGAGATAACACGTAGCAGGTATGGGACGGCCCGCCCCCGACTGGGTGCGATCGGGAAGAAAGAACGGATAGAGAAGCTCGATGTGATGGATTTCTTCTGAATATCCTTTTCGCGACGTGCAGTTTTCATCTGAACCTTCACGATTTCAAGTCGTGAGCCAGACGATAAATGAGCCAAGGCGATAAAAAGTGATTCGAAGCTCCAAATACTTTATCGCGCACCGCCGCCTCCACCGCCAAAACCACCTCCAGCACCGAAACCTCCACCACTTATGCCACCAACTCCCGTCCCCGTGGTTGGCGGGATTGTCATTCTGAAAGTATGTCCAAAATATATTGGCATATACGTTGTTGCATGGACTTCAGGAACGTTTACCTGTAATTTCTCCATTGCTTTTGCAACCGTATCACCAACGCCAAGCGCCGTCCCATAGATAAGCCATTCCTTCCACATGTTCAAATCTTCAGGTGCGTACTTACTGATTGCGGCGAAGTCCGAGAGAAACGTTTTGAAAGCATCCCACTCAAGTTTCTCTTTGTAGGAATCAATCCTCCACTTTCCAAAGAGCGCTGTTGGGGCAACTATCGGAGGAATAGACTGCAAAACTAAAATAACGGAAGAAAAAAAGCAGGAACGTGATTGCGGATATACGTTCCCAAAACTTAGAAAGATAACGAGCATCACGAACATTACTAGAAGGAACAACGCAATCAGTATTATACCATACGTTCTACCGCTCATGACAAACTCGCTCGCGGTTCTTTTATCTCCAACTTTCATTAAACCCTTCATTCTGTCATGAATCCCGCTGAGTCCGAGCATAGCATATCCCCCCGTTTGCGTGGAATCCCTCAAACTATCGATCTTTTCCTCAAAGACTTTTGTGTCAAACACGCCATTTTCCGCATAGTCTTTCAAAAACCACAACACTCTCTGCTCATAATCATCCTCCACAGCATCAGGTCCTTTCAATAGCTGGATTTTTAATCTCCCACCCTCCCCAACTTCCGTTTCTATTTTTAGCATTCCTTGCCTCTGTAGATCGAGCAATGTTGCGTAAAAGCCATTTTCATCGAAATTAAATGGATCTCCTTTGAAAACGAGATTCACCAGCCAGGGTTTCCTTCTTTTCGGTACATAACTCAAGAACTTCGGTACGGTAAAAGCCTTCTCTCTGCCATATCTGTAATAAATCAATACAAGCATTGCCGGAAAAAGGACTATCATCGCTAGTAATGCATAACTCAAAGCAGAGAAGAACGTATAAGTCGTGACATAATGCGAATTGGCTGAAAGTGTTTTTTCCTTCACCTCGGATTCTTCTCGAAAAAATCCATCCATAACATCTACAATTTCAGGTTTGAGCAGCATTTCCATCTCCAAAAGGGTATCTTTAGGACTCTCCCCCGTTACAATCCACATATCGCTCTCCTTTCTGGCGTCCATTGGTGGATGCGTGAAAAGTTGGACAACAGAGCCTTCCGAGTCATGAATGGCTATGGTGACCTGCTTATAAGGGATATGCTCATCAGCGAGTTTTAAATTCACGTGGCAATACTCAGCATCGCATTCTACGGGTGGATGTACTTTAAAAACATATCTAATTTCGTATTTTCCAGCCTCAAATTTCTCAGGCTTGTAGCATCCCGCCTCATTCCTCAATGCTAAGGCGCGAATATCAGCGGTATAGGCGGTTTGAGTTGTTGAAAGTAGTTTTACTTGACCTTGCCAGTCCTTTGTATAAGTGATTGTTTCTTGTGGTCCTGAGATGTTTAAAGGTTCTATATACGGTTCACCAAGTCGTTCCCACGAAAGAGGCGCTTCCCAATTCCGGTAGAGCATCCTGTATTTGCCTGATTCTTTGATTTCGTAAACGAACGTTTCCTCAAGTGTTCCATTTTGATACAAATCCGCTTTGTAACTTTCAACATAAACATCACCATAGCCCCCAGTAAGACCCGCGCTGCCACCCGTTAGAAACAGTCCACCAGCGCCAATAAGAATCACTAAAAGTATCAGAATAGCAATTTGCCTTTCCTCACTCAACCCCAACTCACCTCAGGTCTTCTCAGTTCTTCCTCTTTAAACTCAAGATAAACCCTCTTCTTCAACCCAATAGAAGACCCCACAAATTTTGAGGGGACAACGTCAAGCATCGTGTTAAACTCCTGAATAATGTTATTATAGGTGTATCTATGCCGCGCTATCTCCTCCTCCAGTTCTTTAATTGCGTTCATCGTCATTATCACCGTTTCGGACGTCTTTAATTCCGGATAGTTTTCCGCAACAGCGAGTATATTTCCTAATATCCCCCTGCTCTCCCCATCTATCCGCCCGAGTTCGCCTGGGCTGGCTTTTCCGATGCTTGCTCGCATACTTGTGATTTTCTCAAACGTATCGCGCTCAAACCTCGCATAGCTTTTGACGGAATCAACGAGTTGCTCAATCATATCAAGACGCTTCTTCATCGCAACTTTAACCTGCCCGAGCGTTGCTTCCCCCGCATTCCTCAAACGCTGGAATCGGTTGTAAACCAAGAAGAAATAAATGGTAAGGCAGATCATTAAAACTAAGATGATAAGCGCTACCAGAGTTAGTGCGTTCATAGTTTAATGTATCGGTTCTGCACCAATTTAAAGCTTTCGCATACTTTTTCTCTCTACATACATAAACAGAACCATGCTTTGCTCCTACCGTAACCTCATTCACTTATTCCGCTATCGTCTCTTCGTGCTTTTCCCTGCACAAGGTTACACGTCGCTCACAGAGAAGCAAACGGCGAATGCGAGATAACAACACGTAGCGGGTATGAGACGTCCCGCCTCCGGCTGGGTGCGGTGCGATCGGGCGGAAAGAAGGGGGTAGAGAAACTGGAGGAGATGGATTTCTTCTGAGTAACCGTTTTGCGTGTCACTTGACGATTTCTAAAAATTCAATGCGCTTGAAGTCCGGTGCGGGTCAAAAGAGGCCATCCTATCAATTCTCTAATAATGCTTGCAGGTTGCTCCGATTAACGAATCACTTGGAAGCTCGCCTAACGTTTCCGGTGTATGCGAAGTCTGAGCGTAGCGAAGATTTTGGTGAGCGATAGCGACCCGCATACACCGTGTTATCGGCTGTGCTTTACATTCCGATGACTCCACTAAAAACTTTGCTGCAATGGTCACTCTAGATTCAGACCTAAGATGATTTCCGAATTTGAGCAAGAACCTTCCGTCCCTGTGTTGTCAATTCAAGCCATCCAAATGTATCCCAATCCGCAGGCTCTCCAGGGAAACCATGATTCCTCATTTCGCTATGGTATTCAACGAGATCTAAGTCAAAGACGGCTTGATATTGCTGATCAGAGTAACCTCTTTCTGCCAAGTCCTCAAACATCCCATCAAAAGTTTCATATGGAAAAACTTGTGAAGAAAGAAAAGAAAGTAGATCTGCTATTTGCGATTCATCATCAAAAATACCTTTTTCAATCAATCCCTTAACTCCACCAATCTCTGTGAAGCTAATAGATGACGCTCCAATAAGGTCTAAAAGCTCGCTAGCTAACACCATAACTCTAATGCAAATTGTTTCGTCAATCTTGCTCCCGTCATGCGCCGCGTAGTTTCTATAATACGAAAATGCACCTTTGAATAATAATTTTGCTTGTTCTTGGAGTTCATCTCCTAGAGGGATTTTCAACTTGATACTTTTCCCTGATCCGAAAAGTTGGTCAACCAGTCTTTTGCCAAATAAATTTTCTCCGATTTCTGCTTTCTCCTTGAGTGCAAGTTCTACTTGCTTCATTGATTCTAAAGCCGCTTGAGGAAAATGACCATCCTCGTAGAGAGATTTGCATTCATCTATTATCCTTTGATGCAACAATTTATCTATGTCGATCTTTGTCATCCTATGCCTCCATCACACTCCATGAAAAATCGCATGGCCGATAACGGTTTGCGTGTTTGCGAAGTGCCGAAGGCTTTTTGGTGAGCGTAGCGAACCGCAAACACGCTGTTATCTGCCGTTGCGGGTATCTACTTTTTATAAAATATAATCTTTCCTTATATACTACATGCCTCAATATTCAATATTGTAGTTTTATCTCTTGTGGGGCAAGCCTTCCCAACCTTTGTAGAGGGAATCATTCACTCCTATACTCTGAACTCTCCTTAGCAGATCTTCACATTGAGATTCCCACCATTTCCAATAGATGAGCGTGTTCTGATATTTTCGGTCAATGCTTGGTTCACCAGTAAGTTCAGAATCAAGGAAATGATCATTGATAGAAACCTTCCCTATAATACCACTGACCCAGTTAATAATGTACCGATCTGAAAAACTCCCATCCTGAAGGGGAACTGGATACGTATTTATTACAAATCCCGTATCTTCAACAAGCCTACCTCGTTTGGAGGATTCCTTTGGATCAAATGAAAAACTATTGAAGTATTGAAATACAAGAGAATCAAGATTGTCACACAGAGAGCACCCAATCCATTGCTGAAAGCCCTCTAATTCTACCGCATCAAGTAAGGCTTTTCCGAAGTATATTGAATTCTCAATATCCACATAAAATTCACCCAGTGATACTGCTCCTCTTAATAGAAGTTTTTGCAAAAAAGCTTGAACTATAAAATTTTTTATTGTGTATAATGTATAACCTCCTTCCATTTTTCCTTTCCTAAGGACCTTATGGAAGAAGTGGATGTCACACCACCAGAACAAATTGGCTGTTTCTCTCTCTCTCGGTCTCAATTCTCAGTAAAGGACATCTTCACCGACA
>DATKXZ010000042.1:0-6873 GCA_035528755.1 Desulfobacteria bacterium
CAACGTGTATGGCGCGATCGCGATAAATCCCGAAACACACCCGTACACCAACATTACCATGGCGGACAACTTCATCAACTTCCTGATGTCTGAAGAAGCACAGCAGATCATTGCGGAGTACGGTGTCGAAGAGCATGGACGACCGCTGTTCTATCCGCTTGCGGGTGGAAAGTGCAAAGATTTCGGCTGCCCCACATGGGAGGAATGCGCAACGCCAGCAACGTATGAAGAAGGATAGTCGTAGGAAGATTCACCCGTGTTGTCCGACGAGGATAGAAGACTCCGGTCATAGCAGAGAGTTCGGGATGCACGACGTGTAGTGCTGAAACAAGGCTCCTCAATAGGAGCTGTTGCCCGTACTGCATCGTAAACTTATGTGTACAGAGGATATACAGTATGTCCAAAGAGGAGGCACGAGCGAAAAGATTACAGAGAAGGGTGATCCGCAGTTTGCGGCACCCCCATTTTTATTGTGGTGATTGTTAACTATTATGAACGAAATTATAGACGGCTTTATAAAAGCAATCGAGCTCATCGTCACACTCGATCCAGAAGTAATAGATATAACGCTGCGAACGTTACGGATTTCAGGTACATCCATGCTCATAACGTCTCTCATATTCATCCCGCTCGGGAGTTACATCCATTTTCATGAATTTCACGGGAAACGGGGCTTGATAAACATCATACAAACGCTGTTTGCACTTCCAACCGTTCTTGTGGGCCTTCTGGTCTTCTTACTCCTTTCGCGGTCCGGGCCGCTTGGATTCCTTGGTCTCTTCTTCACACCAGGAGGTATGGTGATCGGACAGGTCATATTGATCTCCCCCATCATGATGGGATTAACCATCTCCGCTCTGAGCGGTGTGGATAAAACGATCAGAGACACCATCGTCTCACTTGGTGCAACAGAATTTCAAGCCATCCGTGCCAACATAAAGGAGGCGCGTTATGCCATTTTAGCTGCGGTGGTCGCCGGCTATGGTCGCGCGATATCGGAAGTAGGCGCTGCAACGATGATTGGTGGCAATATACGTGGGGTCACCCGGGTGCTGACGACCACGATTGCACTCGAGACCTCGATGGGGAATATCGAACTTTCATTAGCCCTTGGCATTATTCTCCTGTCCTTAGCGCTCGTTATCAATATACTTTTGAATAGGATGCAGCAGAGATAGACCATGATAGAAGTAAAGCTGTTACGGAAGAGACACGGTGAAAAGGAGATTTTAAAGGATATTAACCTAACGATTAAAAGCGGCGAGATATTTACCATCATTGGTCCGACGGGTGCCGGGAAGACGACGCTGTTACGTCTAATAGACCTTCTCGATATGCCCACATCAGGGGCGATATATGTTGACGGCGTGGATGCCAACGCCTCCCCGCGAACGAGACTGGCGATACGCAGAAAGATGGCACTGCTATTCCAGAAGCCCGCACTCTTCAACACAAGCGTTTATGATAACGTCACGTATGGATTGAAGTTCCGGGGTTTTGAGCGACAAAGCATTGATGAAAAGGTCAATCATGCCTTGGAGATCGTTGGGCTCTTGGATTACGCACAGCGGAGTGCACCGACGTTATCGGGGGGCGAGGCACAGCGAGTTGCACTGGCACGGGCAATTGTAACTGAACCTGAGGTGTTGTTGCTGGATGAGCCAACTGCGAATCTTGATCCCATCGCCACGGAAAAGATAGAAGAATTGATCGCGCGTATCAACCGAGACTATAAGGCTACGATTATTATGGCTACGCACGATATGCTCCAAGGTCAACGCCTCGCAGATCGAATCGCGGTGATGATGAACGGAGCGATTACGCAAATTGGACTGCCGCACGAGATATTCTATTCACCGAAAACTGAAGAGATTGCGCGATTCGTCGGCGTGGAGAATATTATACCGAGCGTTGTCGATTCAAATGAAGAAGGATTAACAGTACTAGAGATTTTTGGGGCTAAGATAACAGGGATATCGCCCTTACAAGAAGGCGAGAAGGCTCTGGTGTGTATACGACCAGAAGATATAATGGTGTCACGAGAGAAGAGCAAAAGCAGTGTGCGAAATGTGTTAAAGGTGAAGATCGTGAAGATCGTCCCTCGCGGTCCGTTGGTACGCGTAAAGATGGAGAATTCGCTTGTAGCACTTATAACGAAGCAAGCAGCAGAAGATCTCGGCCTCAATGAGGATGATGAGGTCTACGCGACCTTCAAAGCGACTTCAGTGCATGTGGTGCGCGGATAAAAGCGATTCGGTCTATTCTATTCTGACGGTGTCTTTTCTTCCGCGACACTGCTTATAATCTGGTTAAGCACGCTGGAAAAGCCTTTAAAGCTCTCCCCAACCTCTATTTGCTCATCAGGCGAGAGTCCCGAGGGATCTTTATCCTCGAGCACTTTCCACTTCATCATGAGAGCCGAGGCTTTATCCATCAATTCCGGATTGGCCTCCATTACCATGAAAAAATCGCGATTGGCCGGTTGAAAGAGCCGCTTCATGAGTACATCCAAACCACTCAAGTCTTTCTCCAGCTTCGCCAGCTTCCCCATCATGACGAGCATATCGCCGAAGTTGCTTAAACCTGTTGTTAACTCGCTCAATTCTTCGGTCGAAAGTTTCCGATCCTTTATTTCCGTATCTGCCATTGTTTATCATCACGTGCCTTATTCAACCTGTGCTCGAACGAACTCACTCCGAAACTTTTCTCCGCAGTTCGGTCACCAACTCCTCTTGCACCTGAGAGTTTCTATCGCCGCCGCAGACCATGCCGCGAACACCGAGTATATCCGGTGCGATCCGTTTTAACGCGGGGATATCCTTGAAGGTGAACGAACCCGCAAGGGCGGTCTCCAATCCAAGCGCCTTCGATTCCGAGACGAAAGTCGTAAGCTCATCCTCGCTGAGGAACTCGAAGGTGGTCTTGCCGTCCTTTATGCCCGTGTCTACCATTGAGACGTCGATCTCCACTTCTTTACCGATCTCAGCGATTTCAAACGGTGAGATCGAATTGATTCGTTTATAATCGGAATAGAAGGCGGAAACCACTTTCTTCGTCGGATCGAAACCTTTTACTGCTTTTACCACACCGCTCAGCAGATCTATCGCCTCTTCCCGCGTTTTTATCTTGAAGAGCCCGATCTTGATGTAATCGGCGCCAACGGACGCCGCGCCCAAAGCAGCCAGAGACGCCGTTCCCGGCTTGTAATAAAAGTCCCCGATCGCCGCGCTCATCTCCATGCCGTTGCCGCCCTCCTTCACCACCAGTTCCTTTATCGACTTGATGACCCAGGGGAAATTAGCGCCCAAAGAACCCTCCTTGGGATTCTTTACGTCTACAATATCCGCATTCCCGCGAATCACCGCCTTTGCTTCCTCTATATCCCTCGGGCTTACCAACAACTTCATTTTTTCGGCCTCGTTCTTTATGTTTAATCTAATCTCTCCTCAATATTTTAACCCCTTTTTCAGTTCCTACATAGACCTCAGTAGCATTTGTAAATATCCCATGCTCGACGGAGCCAACGACTGAAGAAAGCGCGACATTCATCTCTTCCGGATTGCGAATAACGCCGAAATCCGCGTCTATTACGAGATTGCCGTGTTCCGTAGCGAAATAACCGCCTCTACTCCCGTCAAGCCTCAAAACCGGCGTGCCCCCGAGCTCTTTCACCTGTTTTTCCACCACTTTCACCGCGTAGGGTAAAACCTCCAAAGGCACCGGCTTGGTGAGCAGTTCTCCTACTTTTTCCTCTTCGACGCAGATAACTCGCCTCTGCGCTGCATACGAGACGATCTTCTCCCTGGTATGCGAGCCCCAGCCACCTTTGAGCAAATTGATGTGCGCATCTACCTGATCCGCGCCATCGATGCAGATGTCCAAATCGGGATGCTCTGAGAGCGTGGTAAAAGGGACGCCGCATTCTATCGCGAGCGCTTCTGTCCGCAACGAGGTAGGAACGCCAATAACCACGAGTCTTTCCTCCTTAATCCTCTTACCGATGTTCCGTATGGCAAGTTCTGCTGTAGACCCCGTACCGAGGCCTACTACCATACCGTCTTCAATCAAAGCAGAAGCGGCTTCTGCAGCCCTTTCCTTC
Source organism: Desulfobacteria bacterium (assembly GCA_035528755.1). Classification (GTDB taxonomy): domain Archaea; phylum Halobacteriota; class Syntropharchaeia; order Alkanophagales; family Methanospirareceae; genus JACGMN01. The sequence goes on from DATKXZ010000042.1 coordinate 4,100, forward strand.
TCCCTTCTCTTTTTCTCCTCACTCATTGCTGCTCTACTTTGGATTGCCCTCTTCTTAAATAAGAATTTTTCTGTTTTTCGCGCGAAGTGAAACCTATTATGAGTGCCTGGCCAATGATATATTACATGCAAACAGGCAGCCTGGAATGGACAGAGAAATACCGCCCCAAGAGATTGCGGAATGTCGTTGGTAACGAAAAGGCAGTAGAGGAACTGAGCGAGTGGGCTAACGCCATAAAAAAACCGACGGCGAAGAAGGCTGCTATCCTCCACGGCCCCGCAGGCTGCGGTAAGACGTCCGCGGCGTATGCTCTTGCGTCTGAAAATGGCTGGGAGGTAATCGAGCTAAACGCGTCGGATAAGCGCAGTGCGGGCGTGATAAAAGATATCGTCGGGCCCGCGTCTACGAGCACGACGTTCAGTCACACGACGCGATTGATAATTCTGGACGAGGCGGACAACCTGCATGGTAACGAGGACCGCGGTGGCACGAAAGCGATAACGGAGATCGTGAAAAAGAGCTCACAGCCGATAATACTTACGGCAAATGATAAATACGGAATGGGTCAGGGTTTACTGCGTACGTGCAAGGTCATTGCGTTCCAGCGTATAAAACCAGGCACGATCTTCCGCGTGCTGAAGAGGATAAGCGAGAAGGCGGAAATCGGGATAGAAGATGGCGCACTGAACAGTCTGGCGAAGAACGCGCATGGCGATTTGCGGTCTGCGATCAATGACCTGCAGGCACTGTCACTCGCTGGATCAGGCGTGCAGCGAATCCGTGAAGAGGACATAGCGACCGGCGATCGAGATAGAGAGGAGGACATTTTCGGCGTTTTGAAGGTACTTTTCGGTGCTGAGGGTTACGATATGCAGAACGCACTGTCCACGCTCTACAGCCTTGACAAGACACCGGAGGAGAGTATACAGTGGGTCTATAAGAATTTTTCGTACGAGTACGATGACGAAAGTTTCATGCACGGGTTGCGGTACCTGAGCAGGGCGGACATGTTTTTAGGACGCGTGCGACGGCGAGAGAATTATAAGTTCTGGCGCTATGCATCCAGCTTAATGGCTGGTAGCGTACTCTCCGCAAAAGAGCTGCAGGCTGGGAGAGGGGATGGATGGGCACGACGCAAACCGCGCTATTTCCAGTCGCCGTGGTTCCGAGCGAAACTTCCGGAAGGCGAGGCGCGGAAATCAGGACCCGTACAAGAAGAACTCGCGAAAAAGATAGCGCGCTACAGCAAAGTGCCTCGGAGCTACGCGCTCTTTTTTGTCGTGCCGTTTCTGCCGATCTTCTTTGCGGATGAACAGAAGGCCTCAGAATTAACGGCATCGTTACACCTGGACGTACCGCAGATCGCGTTCCTGCTGGGCGATACAGGCAAAGAGAATGCGAAGCAGATCTACCAGAATGCGCTTACGGCAGCAGCTGCGGAACGCGGGAAGGAACGCGTAACGAGAATAGAACGTACCGTCAAAGCTGAAGTTAACGAGGCAGATGAGGAAGAAGATAAACGACCGAAAACGAGGGAAACCGAATTAGAAGATAAAAGCGCGGTAGCCGACGAGATAGAACCGAAGAATCAAAAGACACTGACTGATTTCTTTTAGGTGGCCTTTAAATTTAGATTAGAGAGGAAGGAAGAATAAATGCAGGTTACAGAGCATATTCATGCGATAAAGATCCCGTTCCAAGTTGGGGGTTACGCGGGTATAGCGGTCGATCGGTTCGTGTACGCGTATCTCATTTATGGCGTAGAGCAGATCTGTCTCATTGACTGTGGCGTTGCCGGTTCGGAGCGCGTGCTATTCGATTATGTGCGGAGTACGGGTCGAACGCCTGATGAGATAGCCATGATCGTGCAAACGCATGCGCACCCGGATCATATAGGCGCATCGCAGGCAATAAAACAGGCAACTGGTTGTATCGTTGCGGCGCATCCCGGCGATAACCCCTGGATCGAAGACGTGGACCTGTAGTGTAAGGAACGCCCGATCCCGAATTTCCAGTCGCTTGTGGCGGGCTCCGTGGAGGTTGACCGACTTCTTGAGGATGGCGATGTGCTGGACCTGGGAGACGGCCTCGGATTGGAAGTGCTCCACACGCCGGGGCATTCAAAGGGTTCGATCTCGCTCGTGCTGCACGAGGACCAAGCGCTCTTCTCTGGGGATGCTATACCGCTCGCGGGCGATTTGCCCATTTATGATGACGTGCTGGCATCCGTCACGTCGATAAAGAAGTTGAAGGGCGTTAGCGGCGTTAAGGTCTTGTTATCCTCGTGGGACGATCCGCGTGAAGGTACTCAAGTATACCAACAGATGGACGAAGGTTTGCGATTTTTACAACGCATCCACGAAGCGGTTATCACTGTCACAAGTGACAATCCCTCGCTGGCCGTAGATGATGAGGAATTATGTAAAAGCGTTCTGGTAGAGTTAGGCTTCCCCGAGCAGGCTGCGAATCCCCTTGTCGCCCGATCGTTTGTAGCAAACGTGAAGGTAATCGAGGAAAGGGATTTGCTGAGGGCATAGAGAAGTTGAAGATAAACGGGGGTATTTTCGGAAGTACTGTTCACAGCCCATCCTCATTCAAGCGAGCATGCTTGAGAAGAAGTCGCCGTGAATAATAGGTAATGTCCTAAATTTCGTGGCTTACCTTGAACATCAACAATTCCTTCCATGTCCAAATGTGATCTGTGATGCCCTCAGCCATGCAGGGTGTTCTTCCTATGTTCTTCTCACCCTTCTTCGTTTTTATCGTCAACGCAG
>DATKXZ010000043.1:0-17280 GCA_035528755.1 Desulfobacteria bacterium
TTGTAGAATACCGTGCCTTTGGTCTCAGGGAATCTCACACCGCAGGTCTTGCATTTGAACATCTGATTGCCCTTGGCATTAAAGCCTTTCTTGATGATGTTACCCGTGTTCCTCTTTCGGTAGTCCGGGCAATCCCGATTCAAACATATCTGCCCTTTTAAATTTGCTCCGGCCATGGAATAAGTTATTAGATCGGGTGTTTATAAAAGTCACGGTTTGTGGGACATTACCCAAATTTGGGGGTTAAGGTAGAAAGAGGCCCGTTATTAGATGGTTTTGGGGAAAATCTAAAGGAAGTGATCCCTGTAGGCAGCCATCAAACAGAGGTAAATGTAGCTAATGTATTGAGGGTGAGTGGCGCGGACATCTTGATAAATTATCTTCCCTCTGGAAGTATGAAGGCGTCTGAGTTCTATGCTGAGCAAGCTTTAATCGCAGGATGTGGCTTTATAAACGGGATTCCCGAATCTATTGCATCAGATACTAAATGGGGAAGGAGATTTAAAGATGCTGGATTGCCTTTAGCAGGGGATGATATAAAATCACAAGTGGGAGGAACCATAGTACATAGAATACTAACAGATCTGTTTATAAAAAGAGGTGTTAAAATTGATGAAAGCTATCAACTTAATATAGGCGGGAATACAGATTTTTATAATTTGTCAGAGGAATCGAGAGTACGATCAAAATTAGCTTCCAAGACCGCCGCCGTTCAAAGTTTGATTCCATACGAGATTCCAGTAATTGTAGTTCCACCAAACTACGTAGATTTTTTAGGCGATAATAAAATATGTTATATCCAGCTTAAATGGAGAAAATTTGGTATGGCTCCTATCACAATAGATTTGAAATTGAGTGTGGAGGACTCTCCTAACTCTGCAGGTGTAATGATAGATATGATAAGGGCAATGAAAATTGCACTTGATAAAGGTATTTCAGGTGCGTTAACCGCTATTTGTGCGTATTATTCCAAAAATCCTCCTGAACAGTATCCTGATGATGCGGCATATAGAAAAGTGGAAAAATTCATAGGGAGAAGTTAAGATGGAAGAAGTTAGAGTACCAAAATTAAGAAAACTGAAAGATATATGGAAAGTAAAAGCTAATAAATATTTTTTGGGAATTACGTTTTGCTTTGGCATACTACCTATAGTTGTTTCAATTATATGTAGGGGGTATGGTAGGGATGGAATATGGATTATATCTGTATCATTGATGGAAAACATGGGGGCAGCGTTACTTATTCCGGCTTTCTTAGTATGGTTACAGAGAGCAGTATCAGGGGGGTTGAGATCCGATCGTCCGGTAATCAAGGAATATCTACGATCAATGAGAGCAAAGTTAAGGATGCTAGGAATTTCTTTATATGATGTGCATGAAAAAAGGGATGAATTCAATGCATACCTCAAAAAAGCCCTCGATGAACCTAAAGGCCTCTTCGGGAAGAGGAAGGACCCTTTCAAGTTTACATTTCTTTTGATGGATCCAAGCTCGCCCTTTCTTGAGTTACGAGCAAAAGAGGAGGATAAGCGCTTAGAAAGATTTCTTGAGGAAATTATGGATACGATAAAGGAGTTAAAAGAGTTTAAAAACCGTGTCGAAAGAGAGCCTGGAAAGGTTGGATCTTTTAGTGTTCATATTTATGATGCTCCAGCAACACACTCCTTTATTTGGGTAGATGAAACGATGTATGTGGGGCCATATTTTCGTGGACAAGCAGGATACAAAACCCTTTGGGTGGAAGTTTCTTCAAGAGATAAAGAGCTATATCAGGAGCTGAGTGATGATTTCGACGAGCTATTGGATCGAGAAGGTACAAGAGAGTTAAAAGAGAAAAAGGATTTTGAAGAAGAGATAAAAAAAGTGGAAAAATTGTTAAAGGATATAAAGGATAAGGAAAAGGAGGTGAAAGATGTCGTTGGATGAAAAATCTTTTAGATGTGGTCGTCATTGGTCATATAGCCATAGATACGAACGTATTGCCATGGGGCACCGTTGAGAACGTCTTAGGCGGTGTTCCAACTTACGCTGGAATGTCTCTGAAGGCACTCAAGAAGAACGTTGGTATAGTATCCAAGGTCGGTACTGATTTCAAAGAATTTTCGTTTTACAGTAAGCAGGGTATTGACATAAAAGGAATATCTATTGGAGGTAGGAGCACAACTCGATTCAAAAACATTTATGATGTCAACGGGGATAGACAGCAAGTTTGTGAATGTGATATATCTCGCATAACCCCTAAAGATATTCCCAAATCATACGGTAAAGCACAAACCTTTTACATATCACCGATTATTGGCGAGATTGATGTAGATATTGCTAAGCAAGTGAAAAGGAAGGATAACATCGTAATGCTCGACCCGCAGGGGCTATTTAGAAAGATAGCCAAGGATGGAAGAGTAGAAATAGCTTTGCGTAAAGACTTCGACAAGTTCTTGAAATATGTCGATATCGTCAAGATAGGAAAAGCGGAGGCTTCGGCATTCAAGATTGGAGTTGAGGAGATATTATCATATTTGATCCATGCAGGACCGAAAATCGCCATAGTAACTCTGGGAAAGAAAGGGTGTGTATTTCTTGCGGAAGATAAAATTGAAAAAGTCCGTAGTTTAAAGGTAGATGCTAAGGACTTTAATGGTGCAGGAGACGTATTTGGCGCAACATTTTTAGCAATGTATATGGATACCCGCAACGTGAGAGAGGCAATAAAATTGGCATCCGTATCTGCGGGCTTAAAGATAAGGCGTATGGGACTGGAAGGATTTCCGACAAAAGAGGAAATATTGAAGGAGCTAAGACTTATAGATTTGGAATAAGCCTAAAACTAAAAAGAGGTATGGGACGACAGAAGATAATAACCCCTTACCTCCTCAGAAAGCAAAAATTATGTTTTTAACACGGCGAGATGTCACCTAAAGATCCTTGTCTTCCTCAGCCAGTCGATATCCGACCGATACAAGTCCCGTATGTCCGATACACCCAAGCTCAGCATGGCTAGTCGCTCGACACCGAGCCCCCATGCTAAAACGGGATATTTCACGCCTATCGGTTTCGTTACCTCTTCCCTGAATATGCCCGCACCGCCCAGCTCTAACCAGCCGTGTTCCGGCATGTACACTTCCACCTCCACCGAAGGCTCAGTATACGGGAAATAACCCGGGCGAAATCGTATTGAGGGGAACCCCATCTTCTTGTAGAAGGTCGCGAGTAACCCCAGCAAGTTCCTGAACGAGACACCCTTGTCCATAACAATCCCTTCCAACTGGTAGAATTCCGGAAGATGCGTCGGATCAAGGGTTTCACGACGATATACGCGGTCGATACTGAATACCTTCACCGGCGGCTCGGGATGCGACGCCAAATACCACAGTGTCACCGCAGTCGTGTGCGTCCTCAGCAGTAGTTCCTCGCCTAACTCCTCCTTCCACTCGCCGCCCCATCCCGTGGACTGTGACGAGCCGCCGTGCTCGTGCATCTCCTTGACATTCCGTATGACCTCCTCACTCACGTCCAGGGGCTGCTGCACACCAAGGTAAAAGGTATCTTGCATCTCCCGCGCCGGATGGTCCTGAGGCACAAACAGCGCATCGAAATTCCAAAACGCGCTCTGGATAAGATCACCTTTTATCTCAGAAAAGCCCATCTCCGTAAAAATGTGCCGCATCGTGTCCAAGATACGCTGATACGGATGTATCTTCGCAGGGAACTCCTCCCGTGACGGGATGTTCACGTCGTACGTCTTGAATTTGCGACCCTTCCACGAGCCGGTTCTTATAAGCTCAGGCGTGAGCTGCGCTATCTCCTCTTCTATCGAAATGCCCTGAGCAACGAGTCCCTGGCCTGCTCCGGTAATCGCGATTTTTCGCTCGCTTTCTGAAGTCAGCATTAACAATTTCCGCTTCTTTACCAGATCGTCCAAAAAACGCCGGATTGCTGTATCACCCTCAAATCCAGGAATTGTCCGTACCTCGTTGAAAAGCGTTTTATCTTCTATTCTCCGTGCATCTCGTACACGGTGCAAGATGTCTTCGTCTACGTTATACCCTTGAGACCCCCAGGACGTAGTTCCCGTTGGCGTCAAGAACTTCTCGCTTTCTTTATCCTCAAATCGCGCCCAACCTTTTCGTAACAGCCAATTAGTAGCTATATTAGCCTCCGTTTCATCTTTAAACGATTTCTTGAACTCCTGCAATGATATCGTTAACAAATTAAGCCCTCTACGCTCAGGCAGGCCTTCCTCAGCGTATTCCTCGCCTTCTTCAGTCAACTGATACGCGACCCTCTTCCGCTCTTCGATCTCGCAAAGTCCCTTCTGAGCGAGCATAAAGGTCCCTTGCATTACCGCATCCTCCTGTATGCCCGTTTTCTCAGATAAAGCTCGTGGCTCCCACACTCGGCCTTTTCCACTAGCCAGAGCCAGCAAAACTCGCTTCTCAGTCGTGGTTAGTTCTGCATCAGTCATGGTTCCGTTCCTTTCTATATATCTCTCTGCTATGCCACTTAAGATCCCTGCTAATTTAAAGGTGTATGAAGTTACTTATTTATCCGCTTCCGATTCGCTCCTTATAGATCGCAATGGCTCTTCGAAGCTCCTCTTCCTTTAAAAACCCGTGCGGGGTGGGCACTTCGAAAATACGCTGCGGTATTCGCAACTTGTCGAGATCGTAACCTTCTCTAAACTTGAACGCCATCTTGGCACGGTGGATCTCGCGACCAAGCGCTTCTAATTTCTCTGAAGTCCACCCTTTTACCCCGATCGCATCTAACGCCTTTGGTATTACCGCCGGCGTGTACACTTTCCGTGCGAAGAAGCAGACCACGAGGCTTGAGAGTATCTGCCGCCACTCCTCTTCCTTCAGCAGCTTCTCCACGACCTCTTCGAGCGTAAACTCCTTCCCGAGCAACTTCTGATCGAGATCGTAGCCCGCGGAATCAAGATGACTGTGCCGTGCACCGGCAAGATTATTGAGGTAGCACGCAATCCCCGTGTGGTATTCAGGCATTTCGTTGCCGCCAAATGCGAGTGCGTAATCCCTCCCGCCGTACACGCTCGATGCGTGCTCAACGCCCCGAGCCAGATCTCGATAAAATTCGGTGGGCATCCTCACGATCTTACGTATCGCCCTGGCATAGACCTTGGCGTCGCCCCATCTAAGCTCAAGGCCGTCGGTATGCTCATCCGTTATCAGTCCTTTCCCGTACGCCTCCGTCGCCCATGCTAAGATAACGCCCGTGCTTATCGCGTCCATCCCCATCCGGTCGACCATCTCAATCAACCGCAGATAATCCTCTACGTTCGTCATCCCGAGCATAAATCCAAGCGAATAAATCGTCTCGTTGTCGTACGAGATGATCGAGGTCTTGAAATAATACCCGGGCTCGTACATCTCCCTGAGCGATGCTAAATGGATACACCCTACCGGGCAGTGTGCACACGAAACGCGCCGCGAAAGCACCTTCTCTGCGAAATTCTCGCCTGATAATTCCCGAGCTATCTCTTCCGGTGCCTGCCCCGATTCTAAATTCTTATAGGCCATGCCTCCGATGCGATTCAAATCGTAAATCTTCCCCGCGGTGCCTAAATCATGATACTTCTCCATTGCGTCCGTTTTCACCACGACGTCCTGAAGCTCGTCGTAAACCTTCTTGTAGTCCTTCCTTTTCGCTTTTGGTATCTCAACGCTCTTATCTGCGGATACCACGAGGGCTTTCAAGTGCTTCGAGCCCATCACGGCACCGATGCCGAGTCGCCCGAAATGGCGATAGGTCTCGCAGACCGCGCAGGCGTAACGCACCAGCTTTTCTCCCGCGCATCCGATCCTGATAATTGAACGAACCCCCGAACCCGTCTCGACTTCGCGTAAAATCCGGCCGACGGTCTGCGCCTCCACGCCCCAGATAGACGAAGCATCTCTGAAATGCACATCGTCGCCGTGTATCGCCACATAGACCGGAATGTCACTTGCGCCCGTGATCACGATCGCGCCGTAGCCCGCGAGTTTGATCGCCATTGCACTTCGCCCGCCGCAGTGGCTTTCGCCAAGGTTACCGGTGAGCGGTGACTTAAACATCGCTACCGTCTTGGAGGCCGAAGGATACAACGTCGATAGCGGCCCGACGGCAAAGATTAACGGATTATCCGCACTTAAAGGATCGACACCCCGGGGACATTCCTCATCCAGAAGCTTTATCGCAACGCCCGCGCCGCCTAAATATCGCTCGAATAAATCCGCCCGCTTTTCTACCGCAATGCTCTTCTTCGTCAGATTCACGTACAGAACCCTATTCATATCTTTTAATTGCATCGTTCCGTCACGCCCCCGCTTTCGCCTCAACTAAGCCAATAACGTCGTGCACGCAGTATTTAGTGCAGTTTCCGCAGTATTTACACACAATCGGCTTGTTCTTCTCGGTATCCCAGAAGATCGCGCCCATGATACACGCTTCTGCACAATTACCACAGCCGATACACTTGTCCTCGTCCAATAACACCCCCCCGCCGTTTCGCTCCGTTAACGCCTCCGTAGGACAGACCTTCGCACAGGGCGGATTCTCGCATGCACGACAGACAACAATCACGAAGCCGTGTTCTATGCCGCCTGCTGACCGCACGAAAATCGCCGATTTGTCAAAACCGCCTCTACCCACCCGTCTCGAGCAGGCGAACATGCATTCCATGCACCCGATGCATTTGTTATCATCGAGTGCCGTCACTTTCTTAGCCATAATCCTAGCTTTATATTATAATTGTTCTAACAAAAAGTTGTCCATCATTCCTGCCTACCGGAAGAGGTCATCCTCTCTGCTGAACAGGAGTTCCTTTATATCCCGTTCGCACCGCTCCAGCATCAATCCGCGGACAATCGCGATTGGTATGCCCTCTTTGAATTCACCCATTACGAGATTCGCTGCGGCACATATCTCATCGACAATCGCTTCCTTTGTTATCTGTGCGATTTTGCCAAAACGATCCTCTTCCCCCCTTCGGTCCACGAGCGCGGGAATGCCCGAGACGCCTACGCAGATCCCCGTCACGCCGTCACGGAACGCACGGCCGAACGAATCGGCAATTAGGACAGCAATCGCTCTTCCGCTTCGCGCTTCTATTTCCTTCTTAAGCTGCTGCGCGCTTCTCTGTGGATCTTTCGGCAGTAGCACCGCCTTCCCTTCTTCAACGTTCGATTCGTCCACACCCGCGTTCGCACAGACAAAGCCGTGCTTGGACTCGACGATAACGTGATTCCGCATCATTCGCTCGACTCCTTTTGATTCATCGAGTACGAGTTGAACGATCCGAGGATCTTTCTCCGTTTCACGCGCTATTCGTTCCGCTTCTTCGCTTACCTGCACGCTGGAGAGGTCAACGACCCGCCCTTCGCTCTTCGAGACCACTTTAGAAGTAAAGACGATCACATCGCCGTCTTCTAGATTCTCTTTCTGCTCGTTCACGGCATCAAGGAATAACCGCGTTAAGTCATCGCCTTTCTTGATCTCCGGAAGACCCGCGATGCCGATTAGTTCCAGGCGGTTCGAGGGCACGAATTTTCTACTGCTCATCCTTCCTTCCCTTCTCGTTCGGTCTTAGTTAGCGTACTTAGTTAGCAACGTAAGAACGTTACATTTAACTTAACCCAGGCTTTAAAAAGTAGTGGATACGAACCGATACACAATGAAAAAAGAGTTGATGGATATACTCGCCTGTCCCGTGTGCAAGGGCGATTTGGAGTTGAGTATCGTAGCGGAGGACGATAAGGGGGAGGTAGTGGAAGGCAGTCTATTTTGCGGGAAATGCGACCAGCGTTATCCCATTGAGGAGGGCATTCCCAATCTCTTGCCACCCGAGCTGAGGGAAAGCTCTGATTGAATATATATATACACACTTCCATTAAGTAGCGCCATCGGGCGATGAGCGAGAGGAGATGGAACGAATACAGCAGAAGATATACCTGAGCAGGAAGAGTTTGAATTCGATAGAATTTGAGCATGAAGTACTGCGGATTCCGCTGAAGGCAGGCGAGGAGACAAGTTTTGAGCTGTTGGTTATCAATCGCGGCGAGCCGACGCACGTGCATTTCTCGCTGAGCAAGGGGATACGGGACAAGTTGATGCTGATGCAGGATAAGGCGTATATAATAGACGAGGAGAAAGTGGCGGCGATTGTACGGCTGCCCAAGAGCTATGCGGGCGCGGTGGATAAGTTCGGTATCGGCGAGATATTCGTGAGCACGGGCTACGGCGCGACCAAGCGGAGCTTTTCCGTTGAGATCGTCGAGTCACGAAAGTCTGAAACGATTGGGGAGGAAAGGGGTACAGAGAAGGAAGTCGTGGTAGATACCGCGGTGAGGGAGAAGAAAGAACGAGCATTATCGACCGATGAGCGGGAGCTATTATCGCGCCTGGCCGTATCCGCGTGCGCAGCGATCCTATTTTTCGTATCTCTCGAAATTATGCATATCTTTAGCGAATCCCACGCTTATGTGTCTATGTTCGTCAGTGCAGTAATCGCCTCGTTAATCTTCATATTTGTCGTTATTTACAATTATTGACTGGCCCTTCTCGCGGGGAGAAAAAGTTTATCAACAACTGTTCTTAAAACAAAAGGTTGATCAAAGAACCGTGCATTTTTTATTTGTGAGTAGCTTCAAAGAAGAAGTGTGAATAAGGGTTAAGGATGAAATACATAGTTGTGACCGGGGGCGTGATGAGTGGGCTTGGCAAGGGCATCACAATGGCCTCCATCGGCAGATTATTGAAAAATCGGGGCTATAACGTCGTGCCGATTAAGATCGACCCGTACATCAACATCGATGCGGGAACGATGAATCCGTATCAGCACGGGGAGGTGTACGTTTTAGGCGATGGCTCGGAGGTTGATCTCGATTTGGGCCATTACGAACGGTTCATGGATGTGGAGCTTGGCCGGGAGCATAATATAACCACAGGTGTCGTTTATTCCGCGGTGATCGAGCGCGAGCGAAAGGGCGAATATCTGGGCCAGACGGTGCAGATCATTCCGCATGTGACGAACGAGATAAAAGCGCGAATACGGGACGTTGCAGCGAATAGCGATGCCGATCTCTGCCTGGTAGAGATAGGCGGCACGGTCGGCGACATCGAGAGCATGCCGTTCTTGGAAGCGGTCCGGCAGATGCAAGGTGAGGAGGACGATAATGATTTTCTCTTTGTGCACGTGACGTTAGTGCCGTTTACGCTCCTGAACGAGCCGAAGACGAAGCCGACACAGCATTCGGTGAAGGCGCTGCGCGAATTGGGGCTGCAGCCGGACATCATCGTCTGCCGCTGTAAAAAGCCGCTGAAGGATGATGTGAAGGCGAAGATAGCGATGTTCTGCAACGTGAAGCAGAAGGCGGTGATTAGCGCTGCGGATGCGGGCGATATCTACGAGGTGCCGCTCTTGCTGGAGCAGGAAGGGATCGCGGAGTACCTGATGGGCAAACTCCACTTAGCGCCGCTCACGGACGACCACGCGTGGGCGCGAATGGTGGAGCGGATGAGACAATCAGCTCAGGGCAAGAAGATACGAATCGCAATCGTCGGTAAATACGCGGAGTTAGAGGACTCGTATTTGAGCATAAAAGAGGCAATGAAGCATGCCGCTACGGAATTAGGGTGTGACGTGGAGACGAAATGGATAGAAGCGGAAGATTTAGAAGGTGTTGGCGATTTAGATTCGTTCTTCAAGGATGTTCAGGGCATACTCGTTCCCGGCGGGTTTGGCTCGCGAGGCGTGGAAGGGAAGATCAATGCGATTGCGTACGCGCGCGAGCATACTATCCCGTTTTTAGGCTTGTGTTTCGGATTCCAGTTGGCGGTGATAGAGGCTGCGCGAAACATCGCAGGCTTGAAGGATGCGCACAGTTCCGAGCATTGCGAGACGCCACATCCCGTGATCGATTTGCTGGAAGAGCAGCAGGACGTGGACGAAATGGGCGGGACGATGCGGCTGGGCGATTACGAAGTCTTTATAAGGAAGGATACGCTGGCAGAGCGTGTCTATGGTAAGAACAAGATAGTGGAACGGCATCGGCACCGGTACGAGGTGAACCCGGCGTATATCGAGCAGATAGAAAAAGACGGACTGATTTTCTCGGGCAGCGACCGGAGCGGGATGAGGATGGAGATCGTGGAATTAGCAGGGCATCCGTTCTTCTTCGCCACGCAGTTCCATCCGGAATTCAGGTCGAGACCGAACAGGACGTCACCACCGTTTAAAGCGTTTGTGTGGTCGTGTTTGCAGCAATAGCAGCAGACACTCGTACTTCTAAAACTTCAGATACCCCTTACCGATAAAGTGACAGTTTTGGTCTAAAACGTGTAACCTTTCCATTTCTCGATATCTACCTTTTCGGGCTCTCGTTCAAGTTGTAAGATATGGTGGTATAGTTCCTCACAAGCAAACTCAAATTTTTTACCTTTCGCCATTATGGCGATCCGATTTTTCTCTGAGATGCCCGGGAGTGGCGTGTTATCCACCACAAAGTAAATTTTTCGCGGTGGTGTCTTCCCCTCTGTTTTCGCTTCCATTTCAATATCTTCGGCTAATTCGCGCTCGAACGTAGGCCACGGTTTATCTTTCGATTGTTGAGAGTGGAAAACCAGGATCACATTGCACTCTATCATAACGCGGAAAATTTCGTCTCTGATACGTTTCCCAGCGAAAAAATCGCGTTTATCGATCTTCGTTTTAATGCCTCTATTTCTCAACCATTGATCTATTGCCAATACCACGTCATCGTTTGCCCAGGCATAACTGATGAAAACCGCGGGGATAGGACCGAAATCAGTGCGTTTTAATTGCGATTTGGTAACAAACACAGCGCCGTGTTCTACAGGGTCAAAACCACTTGGAAATACTGTATCAGCATTAAATATTGCATTTTTGATGACGCTTGTCATACGGCTACCGGGATAATCACTAGGCTGCGGAAGTTTAGTCCCACAAAGGTTTGCTTCTAATAAATTAAAGTGAATATGCTTACTTCTGATCGTGGGGCTCAAATTGCGGGTTTCAAGGGATTCATATGATAGATCAGGTTTCCAATCGGGGTGTTCCTCCCTGTATTTGTTCCAAACCGTTACGCGTCTAGCTCGAATGAGTTTCAACGCCTCTTCCTTATTCATGTTTGCTTCTATTACGATCCTCTTAATATGTATATTTTTCGATTTATTCCTAGATTTATATTCAATCTGAGAGACATTAACACAGTGCATCGGAAAGCGCTCACCGAGGTCTACGAACAGGTAAGAGCGACGACGAGCAACTAGGAGAAAATCGCTATGCTCACTGGTAAGACTCGTCACGTCGTAACCGCGCGATTGTGATGTGGTTACTGAACCAGAACTCACCGGAAGAGGCAAAGTTTATTGTAATCCACTTTGATTGATAAACTCCAAACTCGCTACACCATCCTCTAATGAGTACAGCTCCAGTACCACGAGCCCCTTATAGCCGTTGGTATTAATCCCGTCTAACACTTTCTTCCAATCAAGATTGCCTTTGCCCAGCGGCAAATGCAGGTCCTGCTCGCCTAAGTTATCGCTCGCATGCATGTGTATTATCTTCACATCCTCTGCCTGGGCCGTGATATCCAGGAACTCTTCCAGTTTATTCGTCGTATGCGCATGCCCGACGTCGAGACATACCCCGAGATTGTCCATATTCGCACCGCGCACGAGTTGAACGAGTTCGTCGGGATACCTGCCCATCAGCATATTCGCAGACGTCAGGTTCTCTACTGCGATGCGCAATCCCCGGTCCGCGGCGAACTCACAGAGCGCAACCAAACTCGCGATCGCCTTCTGAACCGCCAGCTCCGGCAGCTGCACTGACAACGGCGAGAAAAAGCCCGGATGCACAACGCATATATCGTCAATGAATTCATAGGTATTCTCGATGCTCTCCTTCACCTGCCGCAGGCTTTCCTCCCACATACGCTCGTTTACACTCGCGATATTAATATCCGAGAGCGGCGTGTGCAAGGAAAGGGCAAGATCCGTCGTTTCATGCAGTTCTCGCACTCGCTCTTTCAATTCACCTTCCACTTTCTGCAGGCCTTCGTCTACTATCTCCCAACCTTGAAAGCCCGCTTCTTCCAAGCGATATATCCATTCCAGAGGACTGATCCGTGCATCTATCGAGGAAAAGCTTATCTTCGCGTTCATAACGACTGTCACCTTCGCTTTTTATGTGACCTGCACTAAGAAAAAAGAATAGGTTCTTTGGTAAAGCTTCCTTTTTAAATGAAGGTTTGGTTAGTAATCGTCCAACGCGAGAATGAGTTGAACTAACTCGTTTACCCGCGTCTCCTGCAGCTCCGCATCTCCGCCGGAATCTACATGCGTGATGATGTTACCGACTTCATCAGCCGAAAAGTTGTTCAGCGCTATCTTCGGCAAGTTGCTGCTCTTAAAGCCCTCAACGAGCACGAAATCGACGCCGGACTCTGCCATTTCCACGATCAGATCCGTTAAAGCCTTGCGTCCGTACAGTTTCATTGTCCTGTCTTCCGAAGCACCGATAACAACCTCCGCTCCCGCGGTAACGAATCGATCGGTATCTCGTGCAATAGGCATATCCAGATCCAACTCATGCGCGTGCTTTATGCAGCCAACGTTACCGTATTCCTTCAGATACTGGATTAACTGCGCGATAAGCGTCGTTTTCCCTGACTTCTTCTTCCCTACTATAGCCACCACTTTCATCCGGTATCCATACATCCCTCCCTTCCTTCGCTCTACACTGTATCGAGGCAAGACGCATAGCCGCGAGATTTCTCGCCTTACCTACCCTATTGAGATTATCGCAGGAAGATTTTTTTTTAAAAAAAGCTATCTATTTTAAAGACAACCGAATATAGAAGAAGACAATGGCAGTAGAAGCGCTTAAGATAATAAGAGTGGGGGAAGAGGAAGGTAGGAAGCTACTCGAAGAGGCAAAAGCGAACGTTGCAAAAATCCTGAACGATGCAGATGATGAGGTAAAGCGATTCCAGGAGAAGGCGCGCGAAGATGAGCAGCGTTTGGCCGCAGAAATCTCTGCTAAGTATGTCCAGGAGGGCAAGAGGGAAGAGGCAGCGATCATGAAGACCGTAGAGGAAGAATCGAATACGGTGAAAGCGGCCGCGGAATCGAATCTTGACAGCACCGTAAACGTCGTGCTAGAACGAATTTTAGGCGTGAGGTGAACAATACCGATGGGCGCGAAAGAGATGGTAGAGGAGATAAAGGAAGCAGCAAACGAGGAAGGCGCGCGAATAATTGAAGAGGCAAAGGCGAACGCGGATCAGAAACTGGAAGCAACGAAATCGGAGCTAGAAGCTCAGAAGCAGCAATTTGTTGCGGCCG
Source organism: Desulfobacteria bacterium (assembly GCA_035528755.1). Lineage (GTDB taxonomy): Archaea > Halobacteriota > Syntropharchaeia > Alkanophagales > Methanospirareceae > JACGMN01. The sequence goes on from DATKXZ010000043.1 coordinate 13,366, forward strand.
AGGAGCGAAAAGGTGCTGAGGAGAAGGAACGAATAGTCCGAGCAGCGCGTCAAAATGCGAGGAAGCTTCGATGGACGGTCGAGGAGGAGATGATAGAGAAAACGTTAGCGGCCGCACTGGAGCGAATAGATGGCGTTAAAAGCGGCGGTTTCAAAGACATCTCGTATCCTGAGATCCTGGCAGGCTTGATAAATGAGAGCGCACTGAGCATCGCCGCAGGGAGCAGTGCAGGCGCGGATGTGGAAGTTCTACTCAGCGAGGAGGACGCGACTGCATCGTATGTCGATCAAGCAATGCTTACAAAATTAGCCGATGAGATAAGCAGCGAGAAAGGTGCGACTGTGCAGTTATCGCTCGCGGATGAACGGATAAAGTCCGCAGGTGGCGTCATAGTACGGCGAAAAGACGGAACTATTGAGGTAAACAACACGTTCGAGCAGCGCATGGCGCGACTTTCCACCAATCTACGAGAGGATATAGTGAAGACGCTATTCACGGGAAAATGATCGCAGTTGCAGTGATCGGAGACCCTGATACGGCTGCGGGGTTCAGGCTTGCAGGCGTAAACGAGGTGTATGAGTATAGCCCCGAAGGAGAAGAGGATATCGCCCGGGTGTTGGACAAGGTGGCAAAGGAGGATGTCGCTATCATACTTATAAACGAGCGATTCGCCGCTGAGCCACGAATGAGAGAGAAGATGCGGGAGATAAACGCGAAGAAAAAGAGCGTCGTACCCATCATCCTTGAAATACCGGACAAAAAAGGCCCAATGGAAAAGGAACTGGATGAAATAGGCCGGTTGATCCAGCGTGCCGTGGGCGTTGCTATTCAGTAAGCTCTTCCATTATACGCTTACCTCACTCCCTAACCTGGTATTATTGCACATTTTTGCCTTGCATTCCAGCTTGCAAAGTGTAAGTAAGCATGCTGAGCGCATTTACGCTTTTTACGCGACGTTTGTATGCGAAAAAGATCGACCAAAAGACCACGCGTCAAACGTCAGGAAAATTTGATTGGACGCCTTCGGTAGTAGGGGGTTGATGCAAGGGTCAGTCAGGTCCTATAACGGGAGTTTGTAAGGCAGCCCTTTCCGTGCACCGTATTCACGAATGCAGAACGAAGCGACCTTGTTGCCGATTTTACCGCTTTCCTGTATGCCTTTCTCCTGAAGTAGCCCGTACAAAAATCCCGCGGCGAATGAATCGCCTGCTCCTGTGGTATCCACGACCTCCGTGGGATAGGCTTCGATGAGATGCGCGGCACCCGAGCTATCAGTGACATAGCAGCCGCGTGCGCCCAACGTTACGCAGACGATCTGAGCACCCGTATCTAAAAGAACGGCCGCGCCTTCTTCATAATCAGCTCGGCCCTTCATCAGCGAGGTCAACTCGTCAATGCTGAGAAAGACCACTGCACTGCGCTCTAGCACGTCGATCAAATCCGCAAGCTCGTAGTTGAAGCAGAGCATGCCAGGGCTAAAGCTCAGCTTTGACTTCACGTGCTGCTTCACCAATTCACACTGCATCTCCAACTGTTCCGTGCTAACGAACGAGCTGGTATGCAGAAACCGCGCACTGTTTACAAAGTCCGTATCGATGTCCTCCCTGTAGAGCTGATCATTTACGCCGGGATAGATGTACAACGCCCGTTCGCCCTGCGCATCAACGAAACCTATTGCAGCGCCGGTGTATCCGCTCTCTTTTTTTATCCGCGTCTCCACCCCTTCGCTCCTGAAATCGTCCAGAATCAGAGCGCCCGCTTCGTCGGTTCCCACCATTCCCACGAACCCAACCGCAGCGCCTAATCGTGCTAACGCCACGATCGTATTTGCTGCAGAGCCGCCGGGCGCCTTTTTCACCTCCAATATCCCCACTTCTTCTCCGCCTCGCGCTATTCGCTCCACGGCATACAACACATCGTAATTCAAGGCGCCTAAACCGATCATATCCTTTTTAACCATTTTTATCGCACTAACGTTATTTACAAAAGAGGATCCATTCTCTCTCTCTTTCTTCTTTTATCCTCTCTCTTAGTTCTTCTTTTTTTCATCCCTCTTGCGCCAGAACTCTAAATATCTTTTTACCAAACTTCGTGATCGAGAACCACTCTATTCCCACACCATGCCGGACGAAATATTTGTCTCGTTCTATCGTAAAGCCGAAATCAAGAAGCCTGAACAACTTAAGTGCCGGCATGATCCGCTCTCCGAACACGCCTATCATGATCTCGGCCACCGTAACAATATTCTCTACAAAGTCGTACTCTGTAAGCCCTTTCGCCATTCTGACTTGACTTAACACTTCTTTTAACGGGTATGGCTCTCTGGGTTCGCACTGTGAGAATAGAAGTGCTATATCTCCTCTTCTTGCTTGCGCCCATTCCGGTCTTCCCCCACTATAAGGTGCTAAAAACTTCTCCCAGCTCGTTTCAGTCCACATTGCATCGAACAGCACCACAAATTGCTCCTTTGGCGAAAGCAACTTGAAGATATCCGTTCTTGGCGTTATCTCTAACGTGTTCTTCGCACTCACAGCGAACAAGCCTAAAGTCCTGCTCAGGTTATAAAACAGGTGAATCGTTCTCGAATCCGGCTGATTCGCAGTGCTTTTCAGCTCTTCCGGGCTGCTCATTACCTCGTTCAACGCAAAAACATGGTTTCTAACGATGAAGCTATTTGCAGCAGTCAGTTTCATGCCGTTATTCGCTGAAATGTAGTTCAAGAACGTCTGGAAATCGTTCAAAATGGTCGTTTTACTCGCGTTCAAATCTTTTTCTGAAAACGCCCGGTTGATTTCTTCTTTCACTTCATACGGTTGCTCGTAGTCCTCTTCTATCTCTTCTATCTCTTCTTCATAGCCCATTGACCATTCCTCAAACTCTTCGTTCCAAGTCTCACTTTCAGGATCGAGTTCAAAGTAAGTTTCAAATCTGCGAATGTATCTCTGAGGATTTGCGCATGCCTCGAGTATATCATCCAGTTGTTCCTTGCCTATTTCCTGCGTCTCGTATAGGAATTTAAAGAATTTCTTGAATGCGACAAGTGCAGGGCGAACGTCACTCTTAGTGCTGTTCAGCACCTTCCGGATATACCAATCTCCGAGATAGTTCTCGATATCCATACCCGAAGCATCTAAAAGGCTTTTATCCTCGTAATCCCTGAGATAGTGGGAAGCGAAGAAGTCGATTTGGTGTGCGTGCGCTGAAGCTGTTTCTTCGCTTATTCCTTTTTCTGCCGTTAGATACGGGAAAAATTGCGTTATTAATCTTTCCGTATTATTCCCTAATCGCTTGCGGGTCATTTCTTTTTACACATCGGCAAGTTTTTGCTTCAGTTCTCAACCAACGCCTTCTGTTCATGTAAAAAATCTAATCCCTGCCGTTTTATACCAATGTAAGGTATAGAACTTGAGTTCATCGAACTTTCCTTTAAAATATTCCTTGACTTTTCTAATATCTTCTATAAACAGGTATGCGTAAATGCTAGGAATGACGACGTTTACTTTTTTATGCTCGCCTTCGCCATATTTCTTCAACTTCCATACAAACCTTGCATATGTACTAAAAGGCTCCTTTATCCACGCTTCTTCATCTTTTGAGGGATAACCTGTTTCCACCTCCCAGCATTCAATAAGCTCCCCAGCTTTATTTACGATGATGTCAGGAATTATTTCCTTGGGTTTCCCTTCCTCATCTAAAATTATTGGTTCCTCAACTTTGATCTCCTTGTCCTTATACTCGTTTTTATTTTTTAAATGGTGGTATACGATTTTTTTCATAGTTTATAAAGTATAACTCCTCTCACGTCCTCCCTTCCATCGGGCAGTATGGGAGACGTGGTAGCCTCACCGGCGATTCTCTTACCCGTCCTCCTCTGCTGTCTCACCACGTTCCGAGATGCAAACCTCAGGTCAGCTG
>DATKXZ010000044.1:0-36413 GCA_035528755.1 Desulfobacteria bacterium
GGACCTGCTGGAAGAGTTTTCAAAGGTTTATATCGTCACGGATGGCGAGCAGGAAGTAATTTCAGAGATTCCGAGAAAAGTGGCTGAACTCGACAAACTGTTAGGGATTGATGTATTCCCTAAAATGATGCGGAGTTAGGGATCAAAATGAAAATGAAGATATTGTTGACGTTCGGTCGAAAGAACTGAACGCATGGATCAAAATAGAGAGGGGCATTCTTAAACCTGTTGTTCGTAGCGGGAATATCGGTCGATATTCGGCAAATCCTACGGCACTCGTGCTTTTTCCCTATGAAGTCAATGAATGCTCAGCACGACTCTACACTCCAGATGAGATGCAGGAAAATTATCCTCTGGGCGTATCTCAAGCAGAATAAACGGCTGCTTGAAAGCCGAGAGAGTGGTAAATTCAAGGATCAGCAATGGTATCGCTTCGGGCGTACCCAAAACTTGGGGATGTGGGAACAACCCAAGTTAATGATCCCTTACATGATAACAGTTCTCGCAAACTACTACGACAAAAACGATAATTTCTACTTTATTAATGTCACAACGGGAGGGTATGGCGTCACAATTGACGAAACAAGGTTTAGCTATAATTATTTGTGTGGATTGTTAAACTCTCGCTTATTAAACCTCTACCTTAGACAGGTGTCTACTAACTTTCGTGGGGGTTATTTAGCAGCAAATAAGCAGTTCATCGAGCAACTACCTATTCGAACCATAAACTTTGACGATCCAAAAGAAAAAGCCCAGCACGATAAACTCGTGTTGTTGGTCGAACAGATGCTCGAACTCCATAAGAAACATCACGATGCAAAAATGGAGCGCGATAAAGAGCTTTACGAACGACAGATAAAAGTTGTTGATGCGCAGATTGACCAATTAGTTTATGAGTTGTACGGGCTGACGGAGGAAGAAGTGAAGGTGGTGGAAAGAGGAGGGGTGTAGATAAATGATTGCGGAGGTGAGGGGCTATGATAGATACAAGAATTGAAACTATGCGAGAGTTTTATATTCAATATTACACAAAAACGCTATTAACGATCAGTGATTGGGAAGAATGGCAACAAACTCCTTTACCCGCATGGCAATTTAATTTTGGAGATACTACAATCGCAATGAGGGATTACATTAGACAAGAAGAGGCAAATAAACTACATTTAGGATTGGAATTTATTGTACAGACACATGCAACAAATGAAGAAGAAGCAAAAGAGAAATCAAAGGGGGTTGTAGAACTCATTTTGAATCTTATCAGCTTTTCAACGCTAAGTTTTTGTGATGCTGCTAATATTATTAACGTCATTGAGATTAAACGTGATTTAAATCTATCACCATCCAAATTTTATATTTATCCATTTAAAGATGATTTTATAAATAGGTCTGTGGTGAAAATAGATACTGCTATTTTTGGTGAAATTCAGAAAAAGTATGATAAAAACGAGTATCAGAAAAGATTAATGAGAGCAATGTCTTGGTTTAGAAAAGGACTTAACGCGGAAGGATTAGATGAGTTTATTTTTTATTGGATTGGAGTAGAAATATTAAGCGGGATATTAAAAAGTAATGCAGATGCAGGATTAAAGGAAGAACTGGACAAGTGTGTTATCCCAAGGGAATTAATAAAAAGATTATCACTGTCTACAAATGCTACTATCACGAAAGAAAAAAAGGGTAAGTGTATAATATCTGATGGGAGAAAATATTATCTTGTCTGGGGGAAAAAAGGAATGTTAACCATTTACAAGGTAGATAAAGAAGGGTGCCGTGAGAGGATTCCTAATGACTGGATAGGTGTAATAAAAGTATTTGTAGATAAATTGCGATGTGACGATTTTGGCAAAATTAAAGATATTAGAAATGGAATTCTGCATGGTAAAGAAGAGTTAAGCACTGATTTCGTGAAAGAAGCTGTAGGATACATTCCCTCTTTAAGAAAAGGGTTAATAGCTTGCATTAGTACGGTTTTAGATATCCCCGATGATATTTTAAATAAAATTTTAAATAAAGAAGTTCTGAGGGTTAAATTAGAACGACGGCAGATTATAAAAGGCAAAATTGAAAATTTGCCTCCTACTTTTGACGGAATGATAATCAATTATCCAAAAATAGAGGCAAAAATAAAAGATAAAAAATTGAGTAGTGAGCACGATGGAATATTAAATACCACTTATAAGTTTGAATATAAGTTTCTCTTTAGCGGGAATATTAAATTTAAAAGAGAAGAAATTGAAATTTGGGAATAAAAACACAGTGTGATTGAAAAGGGACAGATGGAAATCAAATAAATACCACGATGCAAAGATGGAAAGGGATAAAGAGCTCTATGAACGGCAGATTAAAATTATTGGATTGATAAGCTGGTTTATGACTTGTACGGGCTGACGGAAGAGGAGATAAAGATGGTTGAAGGGAATGGATGAGGTGATGTAAATGGAAGAAGAATTCAAGTATCTCGAATATATAAAGTCAGCATCTACGGAGGAACGAGTTAAATTATGCTCTATTTATTATCAAATTCACCCAAGATGCCAAACACAAGGATTAAGGTTATTTGAATCTCTAAAAACTAATTACTTTTGTATTGTTGAATCGTATAATAAGATACAAAACAATTTTAATAAAGTAATTGAGGATTATATTGAAGCAGAGAAGAAAGGATATACATCCACTGTTCCTTATAACAAACTCCTATGTATGGTGCGACACTTTTTCTCAGATGTGTATTCATTTTTAAACATATATGCTACAATCTACAGTTCCTTACTTTCTCCTAAAGGCAAACCTACGCCATCAAGGAGTTTTAATGATCAGAGAAAAATGGTATTACAGAATTCGAATATTAATGAATTCGTAAGTTACTCAGAAGTTCTTAGAGATTTAACTTGGTATGAAAAATTTCACATATTACGATCAGAAGAAACACATTTCTTACTTGGAACTATTTTTGTCGATAAAAAGGAAGATAAATATTTCATAACTTATTTCAGTCGAACAGATTCACCAAGACCAGAAAGAGATGCACTGATCGAAATTGATGATGTGTTGTTGTTTATAGCGGACATTCTCACTGGGGTTAAAAAATTGTTTGATTACATTTCAGCCGAAATTTTAGGATCTATTGATCCAAATAAACGTTGTCATATTCCGTTTGGTGTTAAAAATGGCCAGTTCTGTGTGAAAGGATTAAGTATAATCGAATTCATCCTAAATAAACCAGGGGAATGTATAACTTGGCAGATGCCTTGTGATAAATTTGGGAAAACCTGTTTTGCGGAAAGAAAACAATAACATACCATATATCGTTGTGAGAGCTCATGATTCCAGTCCACGCACCGCTAAAAATATACAAATTCAAAAATAAACCTAAAGTAAAGCAAACACGACAAACTCGTAGCTCTAGTGGATAGCATGCTCGAACTTCATAGAAAAAAACAGGAAGCGAGAATGGAGCGAGACAAAGAGCTTTACGAACGGCAGATAAAGATTGTGGATGCGCAGATTGATAACTTGGTTTATGAGTTGTACGTATTGACCGAAAAAGAGATAGAGGTGGTGGAGCAATCCCCATAAAAATTAGTCGCGGGAATAAAGCCGAAAACCCGCAACGGCATTCTGAAAAGAGCTGGGCGCTTTCCCGAGTTCAGAACGGGGCTTGCAAATCGGTGCAAGCAATCTTAAAACCGTGGCTCTAGGTACGGATCCACCCACTGTGACCAGAACTGCACCGGATTTTTCACCGGAACCACTGCACCATTATCCGGACTGAACAACTCGCTGTTGTAAAAGACAAAGCCTTCGTTCATCTGATGCTCTAAATTGCTCCTCAATAACCCTTCTATCGTTTCTTTTTCGGGTTCGGGGTCATAACGCAAAAGTCGTATGAGATACGGCGTATCGCGCGGCCAGACCACTGCCTCGTGATATTCCTCATCGCCATAGTAGGTCCGCTTCGGAGACTGCTTCACGAGTATGCCAAAAGGAAGCCCATTTCGCTCTACGAGTAGATTCCGCTTCACGTTCCTGATAAAGTTCACCACTTCGTCGTTGGTAAAAACCGCTTCATCCGCCAGTAAAGAGACTGCAACGACAGCAGGTGATCCGGGCGTTATATCTTTTTCCCCGGCCAATGTCACGAGATTGTACAAATTGTTTTCCCTCGCATCCCAGAATACCGTTTTAAAGTTCTCAATTGCTTTTTCTAATAGCGAGGCAAACGTCTCCTTTGTATTCCCACTCTCCGTGGCGAGTCTCACACAATGACTCAACATTTTTATCCATTGTGCGTTGATCTCAGGTAAGAGATACCGTGGCTTATCCGGGTCGTTTTCGGCGTTCAGTTCTTCTAACCACGAATCAGGTATTCGTACCGGGACCTCCGTTTTTTTCCCTGCGATTTCTACGGTGCGTTTCGAATCGGTCCACGAATGCCAGGGAACGACGGAAACAAGCCCGTTTCCGTGGATAACAGGCGCGCCGTTTATGGCCTCCACATCGTTCATTTTGAATCGTGAGATGGTGAATGCCGCCCGTTCTAAAACCAACGCGGCGAAATCAGCGTCCCAATCCCTCTTTAAAAGCTCACCTGCAGCAATGAATGCGAGAAACGTTGCATCTGCATTGTTATAGTCCAAATCCTCCGTTTTCCGTTCAGGGAATCGGTTGGGGATTCGACCATAGCTGTCTTGATACTCAAACGAATGCAGAATGATCTTCTTGATTTTTTCAGTGTCTCCAATGCGTGTTAAGGTCTCGATGTTGTTGATAATCCCTTCAAACAGGTCCCGGAACCACGGTGTTCGGAACCAGAAATCGCCCGCTTCGTAAAAAAAATTCCCGTTTAGATACATGCCAAATTTCGAAAGTGCGAGTGCTCTGAACGCAAGTGCAGTATTAGTCTCAGCGATTTCAAGGGATTTTACTATTTCTTCTGCTCTCTTCTGCTCTTCGGCTTCATCGCGCATCCAATCCTTTCCCTGGTCGTGCAGCCGTTCAAGCTGTGTTTCTGAATTGCTGCACGCAATCACCAGTAAGACAGGAGCGGTATCATCAAGAGGAATTTCAAGCTCGCCAACCGAAACGGGCCTCTTCTGTTCGCTTTTGAATACCGCACCAGCATCTGTCTTCTCTCGGAATCCCGAGCCAAGTTTATACCACCACTCGATGTCCTTCTGCCAGGTTCGCACTTCACACGCATGTGCCGTTCGAAGTGAAATACACTTCTCGCCCCGCCAGATAAGCATACCATCACTGAGCACTCTGCAGAAATGTTCCTCTGGCCTTGAATCCTCGTACATATGCCGGATATCTATCAACGGCTCAATTACCACCGACGATACGTTGCCCTCCAGCGAGATGCACGCAGTAACGCCGTTTTGCCGTGCGTCTTCGCCCTTCATCAAATAGTAGCTCGTCACGAGATGAACGTGCTCCGCCGCATTATCATAAATATACGTCAGCTTCCAGGGCGAAACGGTCACCTGCTTTGGAGCGAGCTTGACGTACTCCCCTCCTATCTTCGCGCCCACTGCTATTCCGTCCAAGAAATGATAATTTTCACCATCGAGCAAGACCGAGAGTCCTTCGTAGGGATAGTCACGGTTGGGAATGACTTTGTTCCCAAGGGGAACCGAGTAAACGGATTGCGACCAGGATGCCTGGGGTCGTTTCAATATGACCTGCTTGGTTCTCGCTGGGTTTATCTCTTCTATCGGCAAGATCTCGATGTTAAAATCCATTTCTCCCCTCTCTCTCTCTTTATCCTTTTATAGTGGTGATCAAGTACTTATGTAAGGTTACTCAAACTGTTGAGTCCTCATAGTATTTCGCTTATTACTATCCAAAAGAGAATGCCCCTTCATAAATAAACTCGTCTCCCCTTCTTTCGTTCCACTCGATGAACATCCCAGGCAAGGATACTCCTGTAATCTTGGAACCACACACCGCACGAAACAGCACCTTAGTGCGAGTTCGCTTTGATGTGGTGCCCCGTTTACTTCGAAATATTTAGTGTATGTGAATAAACCGCAACACTTTTATGCAGACAGAAGCAATACTATAAAAGTAACTGTTCGGCGGCAGGTGCAAAGACAAGCCTCAATAAGGAAAATTTAGATTCAACTGGGGGGGTAGGTATGAAGATATCGGCTATTGATTTGTTCTGCGGGATAGGTGGGCTTTCTTTTGGATTGAAGAAGGCAGGCATATCTGTCCTAGCGGGTGTGGACTTGGACGAATCGTGCCGATATGCTTACGAACAAAACGTACGAGCAGAGTTCGTCCTGAAGGATATCTCGCAAGTCCAAGGTGATGAAATAAACACAAGATACTGGTCAGATAGTAATCAAGTTAAGATTCTGGCTGGGTGTGCGCCTTGCCAACCCTTCTCGACTCACTCGAACAAAGTCAAGAACAGGGAACAAACGAAGAGATGGCGTTTAATATGTGAATTTATGAGGTTGATGGATGAAATAGGTCCAGATATAGTAACCATGGAAAACGTTCCCAATCTGGCAAAACAAGAGATATTCAAGGATTTCGTTGTCTTTCTGGAAAGAAACGGCTATTTCGTTTCATATTCAAATGTCTACTGCCCCGACTACGGAATACCGCAAACGCGAACGAGGCTTGTTCTTCTTGCTTCTCGATTTGGGGAAATCGAATTGATTCCGAAAACGACGGAAAAGGACAAATACAAAACCGTCAAAGAAACTATAGGCGAATTAGATCGGATTTGTGCCGGTCAAACGTCACGGCAAGATCCACTTCACAGAGCTTGTAGCTTTACAGACATTAACATGGCGCGAATAAAGCAATCCAAACCCGGCGGTTCTTGGCGGGATTGGGATGAATCACTATTATTGCCTTGTCATAAAAAAGAGACGGGGAAGACATATCCATCAGTATATGGCAGGATGCGTTGGGAGGAACCATCGCCTACGATAACGACACAGTTTTATAATTACGGAACGGGCCGTTTCGGACATCCCGAACAAGACAGGGCTTTATCGCTAAGGGAAGGATCATTATTGCAGACTTTTCCGCCCGACTATGAATTCATCGACCCCAGCAATGACGGAATTTCAATAAAGAGACTCGGTATCCATATAGGAAATGCCGTTCCGATTAAACTCGCCGAAAATATCGGCAAAAGCATAATCAAACATTTGGAGAGTAATCATGCCAAATGATAGCCAATTCACTTTCGAGATTTCCTTGAGCGTTTTAAATCATTTAGGTAGAAATCTTTATCGTAGTTTTATAACTGTTCTCGGCGAAGCTATATCAAATTCATGGGATGCCGATGCTGAAAATGTATGGATTTACGTAAATAGGGAAGAAAACTATCTAGTTATTAAAGATGATGGGGATGGAATGACTGCGGATGATTTTCAGAACAAGTTTTTAAAGATTGGGTATTCAAAAAGAAAGGAGGGCAAGACCAGCTCAGACAAGGGAAGACCCTATATTGGTAGGAAGGGAATCGGTAAATTAGCCATGTTGTCCTGTGCTGATAAGATATCGATTATATCAAAAAAAGCAAACAGTGATTACATCGGGGGGACAATCGATAACTCTGGTTTAGATGAAGCGATAAATCAAGATTTGACTCCTCAAGAATACGCGCTTGGAACTTGGGAAGAACAGGTATTCTCCAATTACATTGAAAACCATTCCAAAGGTACAATAGTATATTTCGATAATTTAATAGAAGGAATCAAGAATACGATTGATTATCTAAAATATGCGATAGCACTATATTTCCGTTTTTCATTAATAGATAGTGATTTTAATATCTATTTAAACGAAGAAAAAGTCACGATAGAAGACTTAGACAAACTCGCCGACAGAACTCAATTTCTTTGGATAATCAATTCGTTGGAAGATCCTTATATAAATAGACTTCATGATAAATTCAATATTTTAGAAGAAGAGACGTTAGAGATTGATGGTGATATAAATGGTTTCATTGCCTCCGTTGAGACACCAACTCATTTAAAAGTTCTTGGAACTGAAGAAAAAGCTTCGATAGATCTCTTTGTCAATGGCAGATTAAGAGAAAGAGATATAATCAAACACATTCCAACCGCCCGAATCCCAGAGAATTACCTGTATGGTCAAATCCATTATGATGATCTCGATGACGAAAACGATAGGTTCGCAACTAGCAGAGAAGGTATAAAAGCAGATGATCCAAAATATGAGATGTTACTGGACAAACTAAAGAAACAGGTTATAAACAAAATCATTGATCAATGGGATAAATGGAGAAGAGACCATAGAAAACCAGGAGATTCTGAAAACAAATCCATACCGCCGAAAGAAAGAAAAGCTAGGGAATTATTCAATTTTGTTTCGGATGAGTATTCTTTGCCAAAGGAATCTGAGAAAAAGGGGAAGGTAGCTCAGTGGGTAGATGCATTGGCAGATGACGCACAGTTCAATTTTACCTCCTATGCGGACTGTTTTGTTTCCGAGAATTTGATCCGAAAATATATCGAGGATAAAGCCATTGAATTATCGCCAGAGGCGATCGGAGAGATCACCGATAAAAAAACTAGGGAGAAGAATAATAAAAACCGGGGGAACATAAGTATTGATATAAGACGAACAAGCGGTGATTTAAGCTATTTGTCAATGGATGGCCTTGCAAACCTGGTTGATAAAGAAGACCCTATCACAAAGGCCAGCCTTTCTAGGGATGCTAGAGAATATAAACCGATTAGAGATGCACTGGCCCACACAGCCTTATTGACTGATATAGCCAAGGTGAAACTCACGACAGTGTATGAGAATATAAGGGGAAGAGTAAGAACGTTGCTATCTGGGAAATAGGCCCTCCACATCTATGACTGGTGAATCAAGTAAGGAAGTAAAGAGACGCATAAGAAATCCAAGCCCATCATCTGAAGCAGCATTCAAAAGGATGAAGGCCGCCAAACCAAGAGACACTGCTCCAGAGAAGGCTCTTCGCTCGGCGCTTCATAAGAAGGGGCTGCGGTTTCGGATTGATGTGAAGCCCATCAAAGAATTGAACAGGAAAGCAGACGTTGTTTTTCGATCTGCGAAAGTTGCAGTATTTGTTGATGGATGTTTCTGGCATGGTTGTCCAATTCACGGTACACAAGCTAAAGCGAATGCCGAATTCTGGGAACAGAAAATCAAGCAGAATCAGGAACGCGATACAGACACAACAAGACAGTTGAAAGCAGCAGGATGGAGAGTTATTCGAGTTTGGGAACATGAAGATCCAGAAAGGGCGGCCCTGAAAATTTATAACATTGTTGTGAAACGCAAGAGGAGATGATATTACAAGCCGACCAACCCGCGCTTTCCGCCGACAGCGCCTCCGCTTGCTCCGCACAGCGGCTGAGCTCGGTGCCGTTAGGCGCACAGAGAACGGAGCGAGCCCCGCTGCTCTGCTCAAAAAGCTTCTCGGTCCACGCAGTGAGAAATTGGAGGCGAGAAGGCCCTTCAATCAAATAAATCCCGATCACCGGCGCTAGATAGATGGATACCGCAGAAAAAGGCTGAGACCGCCTACCGTTCGTTCGATTCCGATTCTTACACCCGGCTAACTAAATCTCACCTTACAACTATAAGTGACCCCGGCTTTCAAACTTGATAATCTTATGCTGATACTCTTTGTTGCGAAGGTACATGCTGACTTCTGATGTACGTACGAACCAGTGGTATTCCGAAAAATTGCAAAGAAATGGCGCGTGACTCACTCTGCAAAATAAGCATTCAGGAGATACTGCAGGACCATTCGATGCGAATTGAAGAACGAGCCATTAAAGGCAATGGCATAGCGCATGATCTGGGCCCATTTCTCGCGGTCGGTATAAAACATTGGTAATACCACCTGATCTAATTTCCTATAAAGACTTTCAGCCTCTTCTGAATCATCCATTTCCAATTCGCAGACATTTGCAACCTTTGTCTCTATCGCCCATCCGGTCACGCCCTCTACGCACCCTTCCACCCACCAGCCATCGAGCACACTCAAGCTCGGGACGCCGTTGAGGCACGCTTTCATGCCGCTGGTACCCGACGCTTCACACGGTATTTTCGGCGTATTGAGCCACACGTCCACACCCGAAGTGATAAACTGCGCGAGCTCCATATCGTAATTTTCGAGGAATACAATCTTTATATCCGTTTCCAATCTCTTCATGGCTACAAAGATACTCTTTATCAGCTCCTTCCCAAACGGATCCTTAGGGTGCGCTTTGCCCGCAATGATGACCTGAATCGGGCCACTATTTTTCGTAATACTTACTAATCTGTCCGGATTACTGAACAAAAGATGCGGCCGCTTATACCGTGCCATTCGCCGGGCAAAGCCCACGGTACAGGTATCATAATCCATCCCGATAGTGTGCTTTGCATTGACAAGATCGATCAGCATCCTCTTTGCTTCGCGATGTGCTTGCACAATCTCTTCCGGTGGTATTGACATCACATACCTCAGATTAAACGGATCTTTTCGCCAGCCGCTGGTATGCTTATCATACAGCCTGCGGAACGGTTTGGAAGTCCAGAATACATGGTGCACACCGTTCGTTATCGAATCGATAGGATAACCAGGGAACATATTGCGTGAAATTTCTTCATGCCGCTTCGCCACACCATTTATATGACCGCTGTGCTCTAGCGCGAGTAAGGTCATGTTTAATTCGTCTTTATAGCAAATGTTATCTATTTCCGCCTCGTCGCAGTATCCATCGAGGAGACTTTTTACCAGGGGCACCGGAAAACGATCGTGACCGGCTGGAATCGGCGTGTGTGTCGTAAATACGCATTTATGACGCACTAACTCCTCAATCTGCCCAGCAGAGAGATTCGGCGAATTTTTTCTGATTTCCTTCGCCAGTTCGACCGCGACCAAAGCAGAATGCCCTTCATTTAGGTGATATTTTCTGATATCCGTGTGCCCTAAGGCCGCGAGCATACGTACACCGCCGATTCCGAGCACAATCTCCTGTGACAATCGATAGCGTTCATCACCACCGTAGAGATACGAGGTTATCTCCCGGTCAGTATCACTATTCTCAAAGAGGTCGGTATCAAGAAGATAGACCGGCACTTGATGGCCCTCCAAACCGGTTATGAGGTATTTCCAGGCCTGTACCTTCACGTCCTTTCCCGCAAGAGGTACCGATACCTTAGGGGTCATGAGTGTTGCAAAATCATGGATCCTCCAGCACACCGATCCCTCTGTTTGATTTCCCTCGTCATCTAAAAATTGTGATAAGTAGCCCTTGTTACTGGCGAGCGTAACTGCCACGAGCGGAACATTCAAATCCGCGCATGATCTTAAGATATCGCCGGCCAAGACGCCCAGTCCGCCACTATACGTCGGGATCTTGGGATTCATGCCTATCTCCATGCTAAAAAGTGCAATGTGAAAATACTCTTCTATAAGTGAGTGGTTTCCGCGATCCATTCTAATCAACTCTATATTACACTTCAAATTAAAAAAGGTTATTCTATTATGTTAAATTATCTTATGTGCAAAAATATGCTCTCCAAAGAGCGGATTGGGATTGACGGTAGTAAATAAAGATTTAGCGAGTGTAGAAAACGATGTGGAAAGTATAGTGAATAGACTGATAGAAACGATTTAAGAGTTCACCACGAGGATTGTGACACCATCTCGCGCAATAGCTCTTCTTTATCCACCGTGGCGACACAAACTACCCGGTCCGCTCCACCGTAATAAATGTAGTATTCATTCTTCACCTCACATGCCCCGCATGCAAAGACAACACGCGGGACCGCCCCTATTAGTTCATAATACA
Source organism: Desulfobacteria bacterium (assembly GCA_035528755.1). Classification (GTDB taxonomy): domain Archaea; phylum Halobacteriota; class Syntropharchaeia; order Alkanophagales; family Methanospirareceae; genus JACGMN01. The sequence goes on from DATKXZ010000044.1 coordinate 11,808, forward strand.
TCTCTGGTTCGAGGATAGGTTCAGGACACCTGTATAAGATATCTGAAGGGTCGTCCAGGCTGAGCATCGCTGCTCCCATTCTATACACCTCGTCCTCACCAACGCTATGGTATATCAGCAGCCATCCCTTATCCGTCTTTATTGGCGGAGCACCCGCACCGATCTTATTACTCTCCCAGCTCACATCGCCGAGAGGCGCCATAATCTCCCGCTCCTCATGCCAATCAACTAAGTTATCTGAGTACGCAATCCAGATACCCATGGGTTCGTGATCCATCGGTCTATGGAGCAGTACATATTTACCATCAATCTTCTCGGGAAAGAGGACGGCATCTTTGTTGTTCAGCTCCGGCCATTCCAACCGGTATCGCTCCCATTCGAGGAAGTTGTCCGTAGAGGCCAAACCGATCCGCACCCCCCGCTCAGAATAAGCGGTGTACGTCATATAATATCTATCTTCAATCTTTACTATCCGCGGATCCTCACACCCTCGGGGTTCCAATATCCTTTTCGGCGTGAAGACCGGCCTGTCAAAGCGAAAGAAGTTGAAGCCATCTGTACTTACCGCATAACCAATTCGTGAAATACCATCTGCGCCCATTGCCCGGTAAAGGAGGTGAAATAAACCACGATCGTAAATAGCCGCAGTATTAAAAACGTTTTCCGATTCCCAAACATTCTCGGGCTTGGGCTTCAATATCGGGTTGCCTTCGTAACGCTTTACCCTCATCTTCCCTTCAGTACCTCGGTAAAAACATCTATGTATCTATCCGCTATCTTTTCCGCAGACCTTATGCGTGTGAACACTTCTGCCGCCTCCATCACTCGCTTCGCAGTCATTTCGTCATTTAACAGAGGTTTCAATTTCCCGCAGAGATCCTCGGTATCCGTATAATAGACCACTTCATCCTTCATCGGTTGGAAATACTCTGATTGCTGTGGAATAAAGATCGGGCAACCCGCACCCATTGCCTGGAAGGTTGCGGCTGAGAGGAGCCGGTGAAATCTGTTCTGGTATTTATGGAGAATAACCGCATCTGAAGCAAAGAGATACTCATCAAACCGCTCATCTGATAAGGCATCTTCCTCCCGAACGATCATCCACGGCTGTGGTGACTCTTTACCAAAAAACTCGAAGTCCGGAGAAATCACAAATAATAAAACCGAATTTAACCTCAGCTCTTCACACAAGCGTCTGAGATACGGTACATACCCCCTCTGGCAGAAATGATAGATTATTTTTTTATCCTGGGGCAAACCAAGTCTCTTTCTGCTCTCCACCTTATCGCCGCGTCTTACAGGGAAGCAGGGAAATGGGATGAAATCCGCATCGGGATACACATCCTTCAGGAAATGTTGCCGCTCGTCGAGGTGAATCACTTTATCCCAGACAAACTGATAAAACCACGTTTCCTCCGGTAATTTATCCTCGTGAACGATATGAACCGTTCTTGCCCGCTCTCTAATCAGCGGGAATATCCGGGCTAACTGCTCTATCGGAAGAGTCCTTAAATCCTCAACGACAAAGATATCAAACTCTGACGTGAAGATTGGTCTTGGGTCTATGAAGTCCTTGCCAAAGCACCGTATCACATAGCGCTCATCCTTACCGGTAAAGTTGCATTCTGGGCACGTCTCCTTAAGGAAACTGAACACGGTTACTTTATGCCCCTGCGCTCTCCACGCTTTCACCAGTGCTTTTGCATGCACCGCAGCGCCCGTTTCGTCATTCCAAGAGGTCATTACTGCTATCTTCATTCGCTTTTCACCCTGCTTTATCGTGCTTTATATGAATTTAAAAGCAACTATATATAGCTTCCCATTTCTACGCTGCAGTAATCGCTACATCTTCTCCTGCTTTTTCATCGAGATTCTGTAATCCTCTCCTCGGACTCTTCGAAGAACAGGCAAAGCTGCTTCTTTAATTCCGCCCCTATGGAGATATGTCTCGCCACTTTATCCCTGCAAAGTTCAAAATGTGTGTGCTGTACAAATGCCAATTCCTTATTCCACACCAAGATACAATCGCAGATGTTTGCGTACGGTTACCGGCCATGAGGTCATTCTCCGGTATTGCTCCGTTCCCTCAAGTATATAGCGCGCAAATTCTTTATCCTTAAAGAGGCGAATAGCAGTTCTTGCAACCCCTGATACGTCACCGGGAAGAAAGAGCAGTTCGTCAGAGATATTTTTAACCACCTCAAACTTCGGCACCCGAAAGACGATAACTGGTTTCTTTGCTCCTATTGCAAGATGAACTGAACCAGAGGCAGACCGATCTTCGTGATAATGTGGGTATAAAACAACATCGGATGCACCAAAAATATAGGGTATTTCCTCGTTTGGAAAGAATTTGTTGGGGAATATTACGCTATCGGCAAGGCCAAGTTCTTCAATCCTCCTTTTGAGCATTTCTACGTAATCCATAACTATTTTTGGTGCATTAGGAGGAACCCCGCCTGCAATAAAGAGGTATGCATCTTCGACTTCTTCCCGAACCTCCTTGAGCACCTCAAGCGAAAGATCCAGACCTTTAAAAGGGCTGATAAAGCCAAAAACAGTAATTATCTTCCCCTTTTCTGGTAATTGCAGCCTCACCCTCGACACTTTCTTATCGGCATTACTGAGCGCTGTACCATGAGTGATAACATGGATCTTAACCGATGGTATCTTAAGCCGCTCTAATATCGCTTTCTGCGCATCGAGATGGACAATAACCTCGTCGGCAAGCTCCGCAAGCTTCTTAACGAAAAGCTCCTCCTTCGCCCCGTTTGTAGAGATTTGGCGTGGCCTTATACAATGGATAGTTATAATCGTCCTTTTCCCCGCGGCTTTCAATCTCTTAAGCAGCGACGGCAATCTCCCATCAAGACTGTAAATACCGTATTCATGCTGAATATGGACTATATCAGCGTCCTTTATATTGCGCATAATGGGTTCTACATAATTCTCGTTCCTATCCCAGCAGGGAACCACCTCAAATTTGTTCTGCTTGACGGGTGCCGCACCCTTCTCGGCTACCACCTTAATGTTAACTAAGGGACTCACCATTCTGATCCCTTGAATAACATAATCCGTGTACGTAGCAATGCCACACTCCTGCGGGAGATAGGTGGACACGTATGCGACTTTCATTTTTTTTACTACTATACAATTATGGTGCTATGTTTAAATAGTTCTAAACTCCTAACTCGCCTTTTCTAAACTACAGAGTGATGGTGGGACACGGCGCTATCTAAAAAACTAGTGATTTTCAGATTTGACGACACAATCTTTTTCTAATCTCTTCCTTCAGGCACGTTGGTTATAACGCTCGCAGTGGTCCTTTCACCTTCCTGCAGATGCGCCATGCGTGCTTCCGCGGTTTTCAGTATGTCTCCCAGCATCTCTGCGTAGGACATGTTCGCAACAGCAGACATCTTCGCCAGATGCCCATCCCAGCACCATCCAGGGTTAGGATTAACTTCCAAGAGTTTTGGGTTGCCCTGCGCATCCAATCGCCAGTCTAACCGGGCATAATCTCGGCAATCCAGCCGTTCAAAGAGTTTCAAAGACCACTCCACGAGTTTTCGCTCTACTTCTTCAGGAAGTTCTGCAGGAACAGAGCGGATATTCCAATAGGGTGATTCCGGGAGCCACTTCGCTTCGTAGCCGCAGATTCTCGGCAATCCTTTGGGGAGCACAGAATAATCCTCCTCAATAATCGGGAGAACCGTATACGTTTCGGGCGGATTGCCAATAATACCCACGCTCAAATCTTTACCAGTCAGAAACTCCTCTACGAGTATCGGTTTATCATAGCCAAATTTCTCTCGAATCTCCGAAATCGCGTTCGTCAGTTCCTCAGGGTTGTACGCCACACTTCGCTGTGTTATCCCAAAGCTGGAGTCACCGAAGTTCGGCTTTACCAGTACCGGGAAGTCGAACTGTAACTCGAAGGTGCTGTCTTCCGGCTTGATGAATATCGCGTCCGGCACGGGAATCTCGATCTCTTTTGCGATGCCGCGTACCAGCGACTTGTCGAAACAGAACGCGAGACACTGCGGGCCCGAACCGGTATACGGGATGCCGAGCATTTCCAGAATCGCAGGAACGTGCAATTCCTTCTTCGCATCGTTTAAAAACCCTTCATCGCAGAGGTTGAAGATGAAATCTATCTTCGATTCCTTCTTTACCAGATCCTGAATGAGCGTATTGTGGTTGTAGAGATAGGTGACGCGGAAGTCCTTCAATTCCCGCAACGCTCCCTTCAACTGGTCAATGGTGTACAAATCGTCGTCGTCAAAGACGCACGAGGGCTTTACGCAGTCGGGTTTGTTGGGATCGCCCAGGATCACCACGATATTCCGTATCCCGCTTCTCTTCCGCTTCTTTACCGGTGTCCAATCCTTTCTCACCACGGCGGTAACCAGAATGCGCTTCTCCATCATCCCCAGATCTTGATTCCGCAAAGAATCCGAGAGAAATTCGCCATGGGACGTGATCTCGCTAAAGCTCGCATTCTTCAGAAGCTCATGGAGGGTCTCACGCGTGTACAGTCGCTCTGCGTAGAGTTGGTCCACAATCACGCCTTTGCCCACGTGCGTTACCACCTCGCGCGAGATCAACCGCTGCCCATCCAGTGCGAGCGAACGCTCACGACAGACAAAAAGGTTCTTATCGATCCATTCCCACGAACGTGGCTGGAAATGCTCGCGGGTATGTGCACCGTCGGCAACGTCGATGAGAAACCGTCCCCAGGGTTTCAGCACCCTGAAGATCTCCTTAAGCACTCGGAGGTCGTCTTGAACCGTCTCGAAGTACCCGAAACTATTACCGAGCAGCATCACCGCATCGAAGGTATCCGAGGGATACGACAGCCTCCGGGCATCCCCTTCTCGAAACTTGAGCGAGAGCCCCTCCTTCTTCGCCTGCGCTTTCGCCCGCTGTACAAGGTAATGAGAGCGGTCTAACCCTTCTACATTGCGAAATCCTCTCCTCGCCAGTTCTAAGGAATGCCGGCCCTGCCCACAGCAGAGATCGAGAATCTTATCGTCAGGCGAAAGGCGAAGCGTATCAGAGAAGTGATCGACCTCTTTTCGTGTAATATTCTGGTCTTCAACGATATCCGCATCGGTCTTCAAATAGATCGAATTGAAGATCCGTCGCCACCAATCGGGACTTAAATGCTCCTCTAAATTAGAGACGGGGCCGAGAGTCTTCTTCTCTCCCGCCATTATCCGCCTTGACGGCGCCTTTTCGCTTATAACCGCCTCTTTCATATTCGTCTCTTTCTATAGCTCACTTTCTCTCTCATATCGGTCATGGATTAATAAATCTTTTGAGTACTCTGTAGTAGCCGCTAATCATTCGCGACACGACTAGCAGCCGGCCCCGCCCGGTTCAAGCGAAGTGGCACAAACAAAGAAAGCCCGTTAAGCAATGAAGAGAAGGATATCAAAGTTATTTATACAGCCACTGCCGTTATCCCTATCGAGGTGTATCGAGATGGAATACGTGGCTCTCACAACTATCGTTATACGACTGACCTTCGCCTTTTTAGCGGGCCTTGTCGTCGGCTTGGAGCGGCAAATTCGCATGAAACCGCTTGGGTTCGGCACGTTCACCCTCGTCGCGGCCGGATCATGTGCGTTCATGCTCGTTACCGAGGGCCTCCTAAAATCAGGACAAAGTATTCCTATTGCTGCCGGGGTTGTTACGGGCATTGGTTTTCTCGGTGCGGGGACGCTTATCAAAGAAGGGCCGTCCGTTGCAGGATTCACGACCGCCGCGGCAATATGGCTTATCGGAGCCACGGGGGTGGCTTTTGGCGCGGGCTACTATGTCGTCGGTGTAATCACCACGTTCCAGTGTCTTCTCGTCTTTTTAATCGATTATATCTTCGAGATGCGTGGATTTGGCGGCCATTCCAGGCGGCTGACTATCTCATTTGACCAGCGATTATCCGAGGCAACGTTATTGGCGGCGCTCGCGAAATTCAAGCCGAAGATTGAGGGTTTAGAGATCTCTCATGCACGAGGAACTTTTAAATTTGTCTTTCGTGTGATAATCAATTTACAGGCGCTTGAAGAATTGAATAGTCTGCTGAAGAGTTTGGACGGGGTTACCAAATTCCAGGTGGAGTAGGCTATCTATCGACTATCGCGCCGAGCCGAGTCGAGCCGAGCCGACCCGTACGGGCATTAGCACTACTACAGCATAGACATGTAAATGTTCCGTATCCCGGTTGCGATGAAATTAACCGCGATGGCGCCCAGTAAAAGTCCCATAACCCGCGTGATCACTAACGAGCCGGTAACGCCCAGTACTTTATCGATCTTGTTCGCGAATCGGAAGATGGGATACGAGAGCGCGAAGGTTAATACGATAGCCAGGATCGCGATGAGTTTCAATTCCAGTGTCTGCCCTGTTCTGATCACGACGATGACCGTGGTAATGGCGCCCGGACCTGTTAATAAGGGCGTGGCAATGGGGAAGACCGATATGTCCTCGCGATCCGCAGCGTCTTTGATCTCCTCTTCCGTAACACTTTCGCGTGAGATCTTCGCATGTAACATGTTCAAAGCGATGAGAAAAAGCAGCACTCCGCCGGCAACGCGTAAGGAGTCCACGGTCACCCCGAAGATCCGTAATATCAACTCGCCCGAGAGCGCGAAAATAATCGCCAGCACACAGGCCACCATAACCGAGCGTTTGGCTATCTCGGCTTTTTCGCGTGTCGTCATTCCGGCAGTTAACGAGATAAACGTGATGAGCCCGCTGATGGGGTTCACGATAATGAAGATGGAGGTGAAGGCATAAATGAAGAAGGCGAGTGCTTCCATATCTCTCTATCGTGCGAGAAGGTATATAACCTTAATCCTACTGATTGGATGGTATAATATAGTGGGAATATCTATTGAACTCACGGATCAGTGAAGTGAAAGTGGAGCAAAAGAAGCGGTAAAGAAAGGAAGCGACGAGAAAGACTTGCCATAGCAGGGGGGATTCAGAATGAAGGGTTGGATTATTTGTAAGGGTAAAAACAGGGATAGCTACGAAAATCGACGCTTTCAAGAAGTGGCTCAGGAAGAAGGCACTGAACTTGAGTTCTACGATCCCAATGATTTTGATATAATTACCACAAAAGGCGGCAGGAAGAGCCTTATTCATAATGGCCGGGAAGTTTCTCTTCCTGACTTCGTGCTTCCGCGCATGGGCTCCGGAACCACTTATTTCGGGCTCGCCGTAATCCGGCAATTAGAACGCCTGAAAGTTCCGGTGATCAACGGTGCAGAAAGCATAGAGCAAGCCAAGGACAAACTACACACGCTACAAATTTTGGCGGCCGATAACTTACCAACGCCCAAAACAATGCTGGCGCGATTCCCGGTAAACGTAGATCTCATTGAGAAAGAGTTCGCATGTCCACTAATCGTTAAGACGCTCTCGGGATCCGAAGGTAAGGGGGTCTTTCTCTGCGAGAATCGCGAGCACTTGGAGGACTTGCTGGATATCCTGAATGAAGCCCGGGACGTAAATGTTAATTTCATCATTCAAGAATTTGTTTCTTCGAGTAAAGGGAAGGATATCAGAGTCTTTGTGGTTGGGGGGATGCCCATCGCAGCAATGCTAAGAAAGGGTAAAGAGGGGAAATTCAAGGCGAACATTGCAGCCGGTGGTTCTGGAGAGCCCTATGAACTGAACCCGGAAGTGGAGTGGCTGTCGGTGAAAGCATCACAACTTCTTAACCTGGACCTTGCCGGGGTGGACATTCTTTTTGACGGGGAACATTTCAAGGTATGCGAGGTGAACTCAGCACCGGGCTTTGAGGGTTTGGAAAAGGCAACGGGCGTGAATGTACCCCATCAAATATACCATTATATACGTGTGCGTCTGGGGCATTTCACCTGACGCTCACCAGCAAGCACGGTGGATTGATTCACCCGTAAAAAATAAAATAAAGAGATAAGCTATAGGAAACCTATAGCTCGCTCGGTCTTGGAGATGCAGTATGTTGTAAGCGTGATGACCAACCTCATTCCGCAACTACTTCCGCAAATGCGACTCTTCTCGATACTTTCGTTACTCGTATCTTCACACTATCCCCTTTCTTCGTGTTGGGCACGAAAACCACAAAACCCTCTACTCGAGCTATGCCATCTCCTTCTCTACCTACGTCTTCTATCGTTACGTTGTAGGTCTCGCCAATATTCAATGGGGAACTAAATCCCCTTCTTTCTCCACTATATCCCATACCTTACAAATCCTCCTTTCGCTACTTACCTTACTTTCGCTTCTTCAGCCGTGATGCAAATAGCGAGCATCACGTAATTATCTCTGTGATCTTCACACATATAAACTACGGTCGCTCAACGCTAAAAGCAAGACCTTCAATTCAATCAAAACGTACGTGGCGTGGCACTAGAGAAGAGCCAAAAGCGAGGTTATAATCGCTTCACCTCGCCGCCCGTGCTATTCGTTCTCTCTCCTCTTTCTTGCTTACCGAGAAGCACTTCGCGTTTTTAGATGCCGCTATGAGTTCATCAGCAAGGCACTGATCTATGCTCCTCTTGCTCTTAAATGCGCATTTCTGCGCGCCCTGCGTAATGTACCGTAGCGCTTGATCTACACGCCTTTGTGAAGTTGCATCCACGGCTTTGGGAACCAATATGCCGCCAAATCGCAGCCTGATGGTCTCTTCTAGTGGGCCTGCATTTCGGATCGCATCCACGAGCACCTGCAGTGGGTTCATACCTGTTGACTCGTTGATTATATCAAAAGCATTCCTAACGATCTTGTAGGTCTTCATTTTCTTACCCGTGTTCTTCTCCGAGTGCATCATTTTGTTAATCAGGAGTTCCACAATGCACACCTTTGATTCCTCGAACTGCTGTTTCGCATGTCGTCCTCCGGTATGCAATGCAGACACAGGCTTGAGACTGATATGCTGCTCTAAGCCCATGTCCGCTATTGTCACTTCGGATATGTCCCACTTATCGAATATCTTATCGAAATTCATCTGTATCTGCATCGTCACCATCACCTCAACGTCTTCTCTTTCCTTCCTCGCACTAATTCCTGTAATGAAATGTCGTTTACCCCAACGACCTTAAATCGAACACCCGAGAGGTCTCCATACGACCTGCCCTTTCTTCCGCCTATGCCGTCTATCAAGACCTCATCGTGCTCGTCTATAAACTTTATCGCACCATCACCGGGGCAAAAAGCAGTCACCTGTTTCCCATTCTTAATGAGCTGCACACGAACACATTTCCGTATCGCAGAGTTCGGCTGCTTTGCCTCTATTCCCACCTTCTCCAGGACAATCGCCCGGGACATGTGCGCGCCCTCCAACGGGTCCGCCTTCCTCGCCGATTTCAACACCCGCCGTGCGTAGTCCGGGCTCTTCATCCTAAATACCTTCCTCCTATTTTTCACCTTTCTCGCTGCGTATATTCCTCTTCCCATCTCTTTTACTCCACAAGAACTTTACTACTACAACTTACTTCTTCTTTGATAAAACGTTTTACACCGTTTTGTATTTTATACCGCCTACCGTGATTATTTTATGATTACGTTATCCACACCCAGGTTCCTTTTCACCAGTAATTTGACCTTCTTTATCCGTTCGCCATCTCGCCCTATCGCGATGCCCTTATGCTTCGTGAGCACCTCAACGTATGCGCACATCTGGTCATTCTTGTTCAGGAGCTCGACACTCTTCACGTAAGCGGGGCGAAGCAGATTCTCGATGAACTCCTTGATATCCGGGGAATGCTCCACAACCTCGATATCCTTCTTCAGCAGTTGCTTCACCTTGTTTATGTTCATGCCTCCCTTACCAATGGCCAGGCCCATATCGCCTTTCTTCACGACCATTATCACCTTATTCGCTTCGTTATCTACTATGCAATCCCTGACTCCCGCACCGGTAGACTGCTCAAAAATTCCTATGCACCTGATTCCCTCAGTATCTAACTTTCTCAGTTTTGCTCACCTGTGCTCTTCTCTTATTTATCTCGTACTGATACTCAATGTTTTCTCTTTCGGTTGAACGTTCGGGGTCAGAATCCGCGCGATCTCAGAATTTCCCGTATCAGTAATACATAAAGAGGCAATAGGATACGGTTTCCCACACGCAAGCCCGAGTTCAATGCTGTTCGCTGGATACTCATAGATAATCAATTCTCCGTTTCCGTTCCCCCCTGCGTCCTCAAACACCCGTCGTATCACCGCAGGACAGTTAGAAGCGTGGATGATCACTTTCGCCTCTTTATTATTAAACGCCTTGAGCGTCTCATTTGACCCGATTAGTACTTTACCGTTGCTTAAAACCTTCTGTAATTCTCTATCCACAGCTGATAACTCAACCGAACCCGATTTTCTATTTGCCATCCTGTTTCTCCTAATATATCTTATTCTATCTCTATCTTAGCTTATCTTTGTTACCGGTCTTTTTGTAGTTTGAGTTTTGGACTCACTTTCTAGCTACCAAGTCTACTGCGCCGGTCCCTAATTTTATCGGTTGTCCCACGATTACATTCTCAGTAACGCCTTTCAACTCGTCCGTCTCTCCGTGTATAGCGGCCTCCAAGAGGTTGTCTACGGTGACTTCAAAGGCGGCTCGTGAGAGCACCGAGGCTTTCTCGCCCGCTATTCCGTGCCGCCCTATCTGCTTCACCTCGCCATCCATCGTCATCGCATCGGCGATTAACGTTATATGGCGGGGATCCACATCCAATCCTTGCTCATTTAACGTGCTTATCATCTCTTCTATTATGGCGTTACGCGCTGCTTCTATGCCCAATACCTCCGCAATCTCCGCGATGTTATTCGTAGTGGTCCGCTGGAAATCAACACCCTCTATCTTCTGATTCTTCAGCTTTTTCAATTCCGAACCCACGGTATAAAGCACGTATTCCTCTCCGAGCCCCTTTCGTGTCAAAACTTGCTTTATTCCTTCTATCCCTTTCACCAGCGTGGTTGCTATCGTCTTCTCAAATTTCGACCGCTCTTGAAAGGTTGTGCTCCCGTTGTATATTCGCAATTGCCCACCGTCCATCTCTTCTATCAGCGTCTCCGTACTCAAGCCCTTTATCTTCTCCACCACTTCCTCCCTCGTTATATACCGCTTCTCCAAATCCCGCTCGTTTAGTGCCAACCACACGGACATATCTTCTGCGGAGGTTTCTACTCTGCCTATATCGCTTATGTGCGCCTCTTGAATCCTCATAGCCAGTTCTTCTGCTTTATTTCGCTCCGAGGCATATTCTTCTAACAGTTTTATCGTCATTGTCGGCGTGGATAGCTTCTTACGCGCGTCCACAATCTCTATGATCCGTGGTAAACCGAGTGTAATGTAGATAGCACCCACACCGGCGTAGTGGAACGTACGCATCGTCATCTGCGTCCCTGGCTCACCAATGGACTGCGCGGCAACGATTCCCACCGCTTCCCGTGGCTCAATCTTCGCAGCGACATAGCTCGCGACAACTTTCGCTACGATTTCATCCAGCGTATCCTGGCTTAGCTTTTCCCTTACAACCCCTAGTTTCCGCTTCAATTCACCTTTTATATTCTCGGGGAGCTCGCTTTTATTCACCTTCAGTGCTATGTCTCCGGGCTTTATCTCTCCTTCCACTTCCCGGCCCAGTATCGTTAGTATATCGTCCGCATACGCATCTTCTAACTGCTCTTCAAGATCAACAGTGAACTTGACAGGCATAAAATCTTCCGTTATGAACTCCGCTAGTTCTCCTTCGATCCCCGCATTCTCCAATCCTTTTACCACTTCTTCTTTTCCTTCCGTCACGGACTTCAACTCCATCGTATCTTAGCTTCGCCTGCACGCACTATACCCTCATAAATCGGTAAAGATTTGAATACTGACATATGGATTCGTTTAGGCGATGATAGGCCGATTTGAGGATTCCCATAGTTTATAGTACTTCTCATGTTTCCGCACCTAGTGACTCCTTTATTACTTTATCTATGTCTACCACTTTCCCGAACTCGCCTTTTGAAGGATCTATGCCATCATCGCCGTATTTAAATTGCACGACGGTCCCTCTCGTCTCTCGGACCGTTCCGTCATTCTTCACTTCGAGGTCCTGTAACGCATTGATGAGCCGTCTCTGGAAATATCCGCTCTGAGAAGTACGAACCGCGGTATCCACCAAAGCCTCTCGGCCACCAATAGCATGGAAGAAGTATTCCGTGGGGGTCAAGCCATCCTTGAAGGAGGCCCGTACGAAGCCGTGAGCATCTGCACTGCGGTCGCCCGGCTTAAAGTGCGGTAGCGTTCTCCCTTGGTATCCGCGCTTTATCCGCTCTCCACGAACCGATTGTTGACCGACACAGGCAGCCATTTGCGTTAAATTGAGCATGGACCCTCTTGCACCTGATTTCGCCATGAGCACGCCGGGGTTCTCAATGCCGAGATATTTCTCTGCAATGTCGCCGGAATCATCTCGTGCACGACCTAGCGCCTGCATGACCAACAGTTCCAGTGTCTCATCCAATGTCCTCCCTGGCAACGTTTCCAACTCATCGCCCTCGTACGCTCGTATCAGATCCTCGACTTTCTTCTCAGCTTCATTTATAGCCTCTACACGTATCTCTACCTTGCCTTCTTCTGGAATATCCTCATCGCTTATCCCAAAACTGAACCCCGATCTCTTGATATAGTTAATCGCAAGCCGGGACGCATCTTTGATAAACGTCTTTGTGACCTCCTCCCCGTATTGTCTAAAAATCCGCTCTATTATGACGCCTTTGAACGAGCCCAACGCCGTCTCATCTATTATTCCGGATACTAAATTGCCATCCTGGATCTTCACATACGCGTCGCGGGGGCAATCTTCCCGCTTGCAGTCAACGCCTCGTTCAAGGCATTTCGCACAGGTCTTCCCGCGGAACTCCAAATTCAAACCCTGCGGCAATATCATGCTGAAGGTCTGCTTCTCTGTCCAATAGGGGATAAGGCGCGGAGCACCAATGCTCGTATCTGCCGTTTCCGGCTCGAAGGCACCTGCAGGCTCGCCTAAATCATCAACGTCGATTTTATGCAGAATGTCTAGCACTTTCTCCTTTTCAAACTGCTTCGCGCCCCGCGTGAGTAAGAACAAGCCGGTGATGTAATCATGGATGCTGCCGATGATCGGTCTGCCGAATCGGGGTGATATTATGTTTCGCTGCACAGCCATTAGGATCTTCGCTTCTGCTCGTGCCTCTTCGGTTTGCAGCACATGCATGTTCATTTCGTCGCCGTCAAAATCCGCGTTATACGGTGGGCAGACGGTAGGATTCAACCTAAACGTCCGACCGGGCATTACCTGTACGTAGTGCGCCATCATGCTCAAGCGATGCAGAGAGGGCTGTCGGTTGAACAACACAATGTCGCCGTTCACGAGATGCCGTTCCACCTTCCATCCAAGGTCTAACTCATCCGCCAACGTCTCATAATTGCTCTCGGTTACTTTTACTTTCCTACCATCAGCGCGACGCACGTAATTCACGCCAGGATGCTTTTTACCCCGTTTTACGGTCTCTCGTATCACCTCCATGTTCCGTTCAGTCACGTTAACCGTGACGGTCAACTCTTTCGCGACCGCTTCTGGCACGCCAACCATGTCTATGTCAATGTCAGGATCGGGGGATATAACGGTTCGAGCGGAGAAATTCACGCGCTTACCGGACAATGAACCCCTGAATCTGCCTTCTTTGCCTTTCAATCGCTGTGAGATTGTTTTAAGCGGTCTTCCACTCCGATGCCGAGCCGGTGGCACTCCGGAAACATCGTTATTGAAGTACGTGTTTACATGATACTGAAGAAGTTCCCACAGGTCTTCTATTATCAACTGCGGTGCGCCTGCATCTCTATTCTCCATGAATCGCTGATTGATTCGTATTATATCCACCAATTTATGGGTCAGGTCGTCTTCGCTGCGCTGGCCGCTTTCTAACGTAATAGACGGTCTCGCAGTTACCGGCGGAACGGGCAATACGGTGAGGACCATCCATTCAGGTCGCGCGCTTTTTGGATCCATACCGAAAAGGGCTATATCTTCGTCTGGTATTCGTTCAAGAAGTTCTCTTACATCGGTGGGCATCAATCTGCGCTCTTTCCCTTCTTCGTCTACCTCTTTATACGTCGTGGGTTTTTCGTATTTTATGCGTTGCTGTGGTTCATCGCAGTACATGCAGACACTATTCTTCGCCGCTTCCTTGAATACCAGCTTCACTACAGCTCCTACGTCCGTTTTCTTCTCTTTCTGGTGCTCTATATCTGCCAGGAACTGATTCCTGTCTTCCTCCCCGAGGAGGACTTTACCGCAGATCCTGCAGGTCGCCGCCAGCATACGATATATAACCTTTGCATAGCCGATATGAATGACTGGTGCTTCAAGATCAATGTGTCCGAAATGCCCGGGACATTCCCCCATTCGACCACCACAGGTCTTGCATCGTAACCCTGGATCAATAACGCCAATATGCTGGTTTACCAATCCACGCTCGATCGGGAACCCATCTTCACCATACGTATCGGGGGTGATGATCCGCGAAGCACTCATCTTTCGTATCTCTTTCGATGAGAGCAAGCCGAATTTTATCCCCTTTATCCTCTTCGTCCGCATTTTAAACCGCCTCTTCTAATTCTAATCGTGGAGCAATACACATTGCCTTCATTTCGTCAAGCAGAAGTTTAAACGCATAACTCATCTCCACTGGGTATATATCGGTATCAGCGCCACAATTGGGGCAAGATACCGCACCTGTTTTTATACCGGGGCATGCAATCATACCACAATTCCCGCAGACCAGCTCAACAACCTTGTCAGACTCGTCCAATAAACGGTCTTTGAGCGCAATCGCAGCACCATAGCCAATGAGGACGTCTCGTTCCATCTCACCGAAACGGAGCCCACCTTCTCTCGCTTTGCCTTCCGTCGGTTGTCTCGTTAATATCTGCACGGGCCCGCGCGCACGTGCGTGCATCTTCGCTGATACCAGATGGTACAGCTTCTGATAATACGCCACGCCGACAAACACCGCAGCCTCTATCTTCTCGCCGGTTATCCCGTCCCACATCGTCTCTCGACCGGTATCTGAGAACCCGGCACGCACAAGTGCATCTCGTAATTCCTCCTCGGGTTCACCGAAGAAAGCAGTCCCATTGATATAGCGTCCTTCTAATGCGCCTGCTTTCCCGCCTATCATCTCCAGCACGTGTCCCACGGTCATTCGTGAAGGGATAGCGTGGGGGTTTATAATCATATCCGGGACGATTCCGTCGCCGGTAAACGGCATATCTTCCGGAGGCACGATCAAGCCGATAACGCCTTTCTGGCCATGTCGTGATGCAAACTTATCGCCGATCTCAGGAATCTTTTGATCGCGAGCGGAAACCTTAACCAATCTTCTATTGCTACTGGATTCCATGAGCACGACCGAATCAATCACACCTTGTTCATTGGGGCGCGTGCACACGGAGGTATCGCGCCGTTCTAATGGGCTCAAGAGCTCTGTCGTCTCCTCTAAGAACCGCGGTGGGCTTGTCTTCCCGATTAGCACGTCATTTGGCGCCACCTCGGTCTCTGAATTGATTATACCATCCTCATCAAGCTGGTTATACGCTTCGTGGCTCCTCACACCCACGATCTCCATATCAGGTATCTCAAATCGATCCTCCTCGCCACCGGGGTACCGTATCTCCTCACCTTCGTACGTTCTGAAGAAATGACTTCGTCCCAACCCCCGGTTTATTGACGCGCGATTCAAGATCAACGCATCTTCCATATTGTAGCCTTCGTAGCTTAGAACCGCAATGACAAAGTTCTGTCCCGCAGGTCGTTTATCATGAAGAATGAGGTCCGAGGTCCGCGTTTTTACGAGGGGCTTCTGCGGACTCTGTAGAATATGCGTTCGGGTATCGGTGCGCGTCTTGAAATTTGCAGCGGTGATGCCCAGAGATTGCTTCAGCATGGCCGCGCCCATCGTGTTACGTGGTGAAGAATTGTGATCGGGGTATGGAATCAATCCGGCGACTACGCCCAAGATCAAAGAGGGGTCGATTTCCAGATGTGTATAGTCATCTCCATCGGGTTTTGCCAAATCCGATTCGTACATCGCGACCAGCGCATTCTCCTCCTCTTCAGAGTCCAGGTACTCTATCGCTCCTTCGTTCACCAAGTCGTCAAAGTCTATTTCACCATTCAGCAGTTTCTTGATATGTGATTCGGTAACTCGCGGCTTGCCTTTCTCCACCCGGATGACCGGTCTTCTTGCTCGCCCGCGATCGGAGTTTATCATTATATCCTTTCGGTCCGCATAGTAAGCGACGTTTACCTGGATGGATATTTCTCCTGCTCTCCGCTTCCATCTCAGCTCTTCCACAAATCGCTCAGGATCGGTGTGGAACCCGATGAAATCGCCGTTCATGAAGACCCGAGTCCTGTTTTCTTCACTGATCTCCAAAGAACGGGCCGGAGGGATAATATCAAGTTCGTATAAAAGGTGCTTGAAGTTCTCTTCGACTTCCCCTACCGAGATCTCAACCAGTTGTGAGAAGTTCTTGACCAGGCCACAGTTCGGGCCTTCCGGTGTCTCACTGGGGCAGATTTTACCCCACTGGGTCGGATGCAAATCTCGCGCTTCAAAATGTGGCTGTGATCGTGATAGCGGCGAGATTATACGCCGGAGATGGCTCGCGGTAGCCACGTAATTACTGCGCTCCAACAGTTGCGAGACGCCCGCTCGGCCACCCACCCAGTTCCCGGTGGCAAGCGCATGCGTGATTCGCTCGGTGAGCACATCGGAACGAATAGCGGTCGCTATCTTCAGCTCGCGGCTTCGCATATGTGCGCGTTCCAATTGATACCGCATGTCACGGATAAGTTTGGTGAACGATACACGGAAAAGGTCCTCCATCAGGTCGCCTGCAAGCTTTAATCTTTTATTAGCGTAATGATCCTTGTCATCCTCGCCTCTCTTGCCTAAAAGCAGTTCATAGCATGATTCCGCCATCCGGCCGAGGAAATGAGCCTTACCAATCTTGTCGTCAAGATGCGGGAGGAAATAGCGATCCAGGATGTAATTAACGCGCTTTTCGCGATACTCCTTTGCTTGCGTCGGCGCGATTTTGCGACCTAATTTCCCGATTGCTTCATCCTGTGTGCGTATCTCGCTCTCTTCGATATTCCCCTTGATGTGCTCTTTTATCTTCGGGTCGTTAGAGACGGCTTTTAGTATCTCCTCGTCATTTTCGAGTCCCAACGCGCGCATAAGCGTTATAAACTCTATTTTCCGGCCCACTGCGGGGAATGAAACTTCCAGTATGTCTTTTTTACTGATCTCCACACGTATGGGCACTCGGAATCCTTGTTTAAGCGAAAACACCTTTGAAACCACACTTTTACTCCCGTATTTCTCCTCGAAATTCACGAAGATTCTATTTGGCGCGAGATCTTCCAGCGTGATGATCACGTGCTCGGAACCGTTGACAATGAAATAGCCACCGGGATCGAGCGGGTCCTCACCTGCCTCTTTCTTCAACCACTCCTCATATTCCTCGTCAGAGAGTTTTCGCCCTTCTTTTTCCTCGCGAACCTCTTTGGATACGTTACATTTATTCGATCGCACCATAATCGGCATCTCGCCGATTTCCACGTGCACCTCCGCACTCTCTTCCTTTGTCCCGATCTCCTCGTTCTCGTAGTTCCGCACTATCTGCATGTCCAAGTACATTGGTGCGGCATATTTCAAATTCCGTAATCGCACCTGGGACGGATAAATCAATTCAGAAGAGCCGTCTGCTTCCCGCGATTTGGGTAGGCCGACGCTTATTTTACCAAACTTCACGCCTATTTTATACTTTCCCCCATCCTCATCTTCAGCACTGATCGAGGTCTCTATATGCGACTGCTCCTCGATTACTTTGCTCATGCCCTCATTGATGAAGTAATTGAACGAATCAAGCTGATGCTGTGCTATTTTTCTCCTTTTCAAATATGCTTTTGAAAGAACACTTGGGTCTAGCATAATTACACACTCCACTCCTCTCTTCTATTCTATAACCAGCCGGTAAGATATAGATTTACCAGCCGTTCTGCTGGTACGCCGTATCCGAATGACATCGCCTGCGTCTGCTTTAATCTCTTTTATTACAGGATCGGAGACTTTAATCTTCGTTAATTGCTCCTTCCCGATTTTATACGTCTTTAAAAGCTCTGTTACGTCTCCAGCGTCCACTATCTCGTGCTTAGGCACTAACTCATGTTCAAGTATCGAAACTTTTCCTTTCTTCATTTATTTATTTCGGCTTTGTTACGGGCTCGACGGGATTTGAACCCGCGACCGACGGGTTAAAAGCCCGCTGCTCTACCTTTCTGAGCTACGAGCCCTTTCACTTCATCTTCCCTATAGAGAAGAGAGATACCGGATTAGTAGTTCAAGAGCGGCATCAGCCGCCTCACGCTTGTTCCCCTCTCTATCTCCGTGGAAGATATGCTTCTCATGATACACATAATCCTTTGTTGCCACTGCTATATAAACTAATCCAACAGGCTTCTCTGGGGTTCCTCCGGTGGGTCCGGCAATGCCTGTCGTCGAAATCCCGATATCGCTATCCAGAAGTGTTCTTACACCGTTCGCCATTGCCTTTGCACATTCTGCGCTTACTGCGCCCTTTTCTTCCACTATCTCGCGTGCAACGTGCAATATTTCAGTCTTCACGTCATTGGCATACGCGGTTATACCGCCTTTGTAATAGTCCGAGCTGCCGGAGACGTTGGTTATCCAATGACCTACCAATCCACCCGTACACGACTCTGCAGTGGCTAACGTGAGCCCTCTCTTTCGTAACGCTTCGCCGACTTCAGCCTCTCTCATCTTATCTTACTCTCACCTCTATCCATAAAAATAAAGTGAATGTTGGTGTTGGAAACCACGTGTACTGTACGAGAGATCAGGGTAGTTTATTTCTCTATCCCGTGCCGTACCTTTACGGCGACGCCGTGCGTAAAGCTGTGCAACTCTTCACCGGCTAACATCGCTCTGCCCGTTGCAAGCAGTCGATCCTGCTCGTCCACGACGAGTACTTCGTCATACGCCCGTATCGCAGGGTCGGCGTCGAGTACGTGCTTGCAAAACGCCGTCTCGCCTTTTCGTACAAACTCGCTGCTCTCTTCGTTCATTACCACTCGTAGCCGTGGATACGGTAAATGCTGATGTAACCGTTCCGCACCTTCGATACCCAGCGTGAAGAGCCCGTCAATACTCCTGAGTGTGGCTATCCTCTCGTTTCCTTCCTTTATTTGGGCTATTCGTCGCGTTCGTGAGAGTGTGAATTCGACGGTATCAGTGAACAATACGGCACCTGCTCCCCGGCCAAACTGATAGTCCGCAATGATCCTTGCCTTTTCGAGCAAGAGTTCCCTTTCTCTTTCTTCCTCTTCCATCTTCTTCTCTCGATATCGGTTGCACTACGGATCGGATATGGCAACGGTTATGTTCCCAGCCCACACTTACAATCACGAGGATGTTTCCCACGGAGCCGCTTGCTGTTCCTTATTGATATTTAAAACTCCCCTTTCTTATTTAAGAACGTTTTAGTGCATGAAGCGAAGGAGAAGGATCGAGGATCTTGCAGTGCAGCGTATCGAGCGGCTCTTTCAGCTTGCCGAGGTAGCAGCGAAAGAGGGGCGCGAGCAGCGCAGTCAACGATATATCGAGCTTGCGCGTGCGATCGGGATGCGGTACCGGGTGCGAATACCGAAGCATCTGAAGATGCGGCTCTGCAAGCGTTGCTATGTGCTCCTCATTCCGGGGAAAACCGCACGAGTCCGGCTCAGGAGTGAGTACATGACAACCACGTGTTTGCGGTGCGGAGAGCAAATGCGACGGCCGTATAAAACGCCGAGAGCGCCGTCTGTGAGGAGAGGAGGGAATGAGAAGTGAGCTATTCAATAAATCAGGCAAAAAAAGAGCATTCAAATCTTTTTCCCGCTTTATTCGCCTTAAACCATTCAGGAGATTTTTTAAAGACCGCTCTGATTTTTATTCACTATCGCTAAAATAATCACAAAGTTTTAAATATCGGCGATATAAATCTTCTCATAAGGGGGTCTCTGCTATGGAGCAATATCTAGGCCTTTATAAAAAATTAAGAAGTGATGAAGAATTAATTACAGAGGGTAGAGAGATTGTCACTGTGGATTTCGCTAAAGAAATCCATAAGAAAAGTTTGGGGATTCTCAAACGAACTCAAATAGGTTTGACGGGCAGAGGATTTGCAAAAATATACCTTACCAATAAACGGTTGCTCTTTTTGAACTTGTATTTACTGCGTGGAGAAGAACTCTCTAAGAAAAGGAGTGATTTGTCAATTCTAGAAGAACTTCCTAAGAGTAAGATAGATTTTTCTATTTCAGGGGTCTCTGGAACGTGGTTTGAGTTACCTATAGATGGCATTGAGGATATACAAATAGTATCCGATGCCATAGAGATTTACTATAAGACAACCAGTAAATTACGAGAAAGCGATAGCGGTTTCTTGGAAGGATTAGGGATTAGTAGGGTTGAAGGGATAGAAGAAAAAATCATATTGCATGCTGATAACGCAGGGATGTGGAAAATGCAAATCGATAGTTTACTTAGTAAGTGATGCGGTGTTGGCTCTGTGGAGGACCTGCTCTACTTTTTACCCGAAAAAGCGACGACGCTGAAAAGCGAAACAGATATGAAATGAGCTTAACCTCTATCACTTTATCCTTGCAATTGCTGTGCATAATAAAGGAACTTTATATGTCTAGGGCTACGATTACCAAAAGGGGGAGGATATGAAATCACCAGAATATTTCTCTAAAGAAGAACTCAAAGACGCCGTTGAGCTGTGCCTAGAGAACGCAGAACAGTATATTAAAGATGCAGATTTGCTCATCGAAAGCTCAAGTTTTGGGCATGCATATGCTTTTGGTGTTTTGGCTTATGAAGAAATGGGTAAAGCTGCCGTGTGTATCGTTTGGGTACTTCTGTATAGGCACGTGAATAAAGATGTACTCGATAAAAAGAAGTGGAGAAATAAGAGAGAAAATCCACTCATGAATCATACTAAAAAGCAGAAAATTATGAAAGGTATTGATACACTAATGGAAGCCTTGCCCCTGCTATTTAGTGTTGAAGAGTTAGAAATAAGTGAAGAAGATAAGAAAGAGATTACTAAATATTTTTCAGACTCACCCGATAGCATTATTGAATTTAACCAACTTGTTTTCTCTTACATAAGTGATTTTAAAGTAGATTTGGAAGATTTATCGGAAGAGACTGACAGAACAGTGAAAGAATTCACATTAGAGGACGAGAAATGGCGTGGACTTTATGTAGATTATAAAGATGGAAAGTTTATTTCACCTAAAACGGTAGGAAAGGACGATGCAATTGAATTCTTAGTAGATGTCAAAAAAGCATTTGGGAGAATAAAAACATTTAGCTTTATGATACTTGCATTATCGAATTCAAATGCTTTAACCGAAGACATTACAGCGCTTGTAGAATTAAGTTAAATCTACTGCTTATCACTCAACAATGAAAAAAGAACCGCTGTTACGGATATTTGAACGCCTCGGCGCGTATTCTCAGAAGCATAAGGTGCTCTCGGAAGGCGAACTGAGGTTGAAGATACGGGAGTGCTTGGACTCACTCACGGATCTGGAACGAGAAGAGTTAGAACGAACCTTAAATGGTGATGTAGAAACGCAGATCTTCACAAGCATAACGAGCACCGAGAAGATTTCCGTCTTCTCGCCTGATCTGCACACCAAGACAAATTACCAAGGCGAGGTTTTTTACTGCCTGCCGACGCATGGCTATCTGGCTGAGGAATTAGAGGCGGCGTTTCTACGCTGGGCCACAATACGAAGTCCGTTAGGTACGGTGAAGGACGTGCTCACGGAGTTCATGAGACGATGCAGTTACTCGATTAGGGACGAACCAGCGGATTCTGAAACCGATTACCTCGCGGTGAGTGCAGTGAAAGAGGATGAGACCCGACAACACCGTCTCCGTCTCTTTATCTTCTCTTCGATTAAGTTCGTGCCCCGGTTCATGGACGAGCATCCTGATTTATTAGAGAAAATGCAAACGGAGGAGGAAGTGGTAATGGCGGTGCCAACGGAGAAGACGCCGGCGCCCTTCATCACATTTATCCGAGAGCACGAGGTGGGTACCGCGCAGATCTGGGTCGTCGATCTGACGAAGCGAACAGTCGACCCCTTCATCGGCACGCCCAGCGATCCTGACGTGGAACAGGAGTTTGCCAATCCCGAGCAGGCGCGGAGAGCGGTGAGCGTGTGGATGCGGAAGGTGCCTTTTGTTGAATGAATTACGATTGATTCACCGCCCGTACCGTCGTTCACGCATCTGGAAATCTCGCACCGCTCGCAAGAGGTCGATCTTCCGGAAGTTCACCCAGTTCATGTCCGTAAAATAGAATTCGGTATAGACCGACTGCCAGATGAGGAAATCCATTAACCGTGTCGCGCCCGATCTGATAACGAGGTCGGGTTCGGACTTGAAGAGCAATTCCGATTCGATCAGGTCCTCGTCTATCTCGTCCGGCTTGAGTTCTCCGGCTTCTACCTGTTTTACGATCTCTTTGGTCGCCTTCGTCAGCTCGCTCCTGCCACTGAACCCTAACGAAATGGTGATCTGCTTCCCGTTCTCCTCGCCTGCGCCTTCGCGATATCGTGCATACACGGGTTCGCGGTCCGTTTGTTCGTCATACATAACGAGCGACGCCTCTACGTCACTCAACGCCGTTTTTAGCCCGGTCTCGAGCTGTGAATACGCGGTTTTCAATAAATCAGGGGCCATACCGTCGTGGATGACGCTGACGTAAACACTTATACTCGCTATGCCCAGCGCATGGCACCAGCGTACGAACTGCCTGAGTTTCTCCAACCCTCGCTCGTCCGCGAGAAGGTCCGTTTCGTCCAGGACAAGTAGAATATGATTCACGGGTATGGGCGATTTCACGATCTCGCGTTCTAAGTGCTGCTGGTAAAGGAAAGAAACGGGCTTGAGCATAAGCGCCGGGAGAGGGATTCGAACCCTCGCTCCCCGTAAGGGGAAGTAGGTTAGCAACCTACCGCCGTAGACCTCTTGGCTATCCCGACCTCACTTTCAGTCTGGTTAGTTATCTCCTTTTAGCCTATATATCTTTCAACTTCTACATAAAGATTCGCTCGCCTACGTGATTCAGGCGTCTCTGCCCTTTTCCCGTCAATCGCCACTTGTACGGCCTCTTCCTCGTTCGCTTCACTATCCGCTCGGCCTCCAGCAGCCGTAAGTGATGTCGCGAGACGGAATAACTCAGAACGGTTAAGCTCGCAACTTCTTGTATGGTTCGCGCGCTCTCTCTCTCCTCCATCACCTCAAGGATCTTCGTCCGCGCCTGTAACCCCTGCATAACGTTCCTCATACGCTCTAAGTATGCATCGGGATGATACGCTCTTCGCTGCATCCTCAACTCAACACAACACACTCAACGAATACGAACGAATCTTTAACAGGTTAATTAATAGACGCCTCGTTTCCTCTTCATTTGCTGAAGGAACAATACAACAACGACAACGACAACGACGATCACAACGGCGATGATACCGTAATTTCGATATGTTCTACTCCCCACTGCGGACCCCGCCTTCGCTGCTGCATCTTGAGCGGACGTTATTGCCGCTTCAGCTTCTTCTATTGCCTCTTCCGGGTTGCCCTCGCCGTAAAACTGATTGGCGTTGCTCAAATGCTCATTCGCCAGCTCAATGCTCGTCTGCGCCGCCTCTACGTCCAGACCGCGATCCTCAGCGTCTGCAATTGCCACATTTGCCTTAGCTACTTCCTTATTGGCGTTGTCAATCTTGACGATCGCATCCTCTATTGCCTTGGAGGATACCTCGCGTTCTATATCAACTACCGAATAGTTGCCCTCGGTCGTCTCTTGCGCTATGCTTAAAAAGGAGTATGAATTTCTTATTCCTACTTCAGGCGCCTTCCCTGACCAAACGACGACAACTTCATCTACGACATTCTTATGCTTTAAGGTATAAGAACGGTCACTTTGAAGCGCTTTTTCTTCCAGGCCTTCCCCACTTATACTCCCTATTGCACCCTCCAATTCAGAATAGAACGTAAGCGTCGATTCATCCAGCTCCTTGCTGATGTTCGTAAAAACAACTTTTATAGAAACTTCACTGCCGCCTTCTACCAATCCTGTCTCATACACCTCATCATACCGTATATCCGTTACCTCAACATTCATGAACGAAGATTCCGGTAATGACGTTGACTCGTCCGCAGCGCAGATGCCCACCATGCAGAGCGGCATCAGACAAAACGCACTTATGAGAAGCAGGGTCAGTATATGACGGTAGTTAATTTTCAATGGTATCACCTCAGAACAATGGCTTTATCGCGTCGTTGGAATTCAGGAGCTCTTTGTACTCCTTCTCTTTCTCGCTCGACACTTCCTTGATCTTCTCTTGCGCTTCCGCACCAATCTCTTGCAGCTCTTTTATCCGCGGGACGTCCGAGACGCCGGAAAAGAGCACGATCGTCGATACATGCTGCCCC
>DATKXZ010000045.1:0-4841 GCA_035528755.1 Desulfobacteria bacterium
CCGCCTTGACAATCTCAATGACTTCATCAGTATTGATCGGCCCTGGCCTCTCAAAAACCCTCATTAATATGTTCCTCCTTCTTTAAGCACACAGGATTCGGCACCCAACATTGCCTTTTATAGTTATTCTATTATTTCCTACCTCGTATAAATAGTTATAGGATAATTACTAGTTTATATTATCAATTATTTCGTGAATATGAAAATCAATTCTGGCACTTTTACCATTTTATGAATACCATCTACAAGGTTAGAGGCATTTCAGCTTAGTATAACCTACTAAATCAAGAATTCAAAGCTCTCCATTTTGTATGGTCCTTTTATCTTGAATACCTCGCCTGGACGTATTCACCCGACATCCGAGTCCTCGACGATCCCTTGGAAGGCTAATGTAATAGTACCACAATCTCGAACGATGGAGACCTGCTTCTTAAACATTCTGGAACCGACAATCGACCCCGGAAATCTCGTGACACTAAATAAGGGTAGAGAACTGCTTTCGAGACATATTTTCGTCAAATAAATAATCTCACTGAAGTTTTATCTCCTCTGTCCGTTCCTAAAGTTGGAGAAGAACCTTATATATAGTGCCTTCTATACTATATTATACATATCGTGACGTCACGATATATAACCTAACGTTACGTTACGTGACGATACGTCACGATATTTATGAAACTCATTGGGCCTTCCAAGCCTACAGCCCGGGTTCAAATCCCGGTCGACGCATCCACTAACCTTTTCTTTTATTTCGATATAAAAGAAGAAATGCGGTGAGAGAGCAGGAAAATCCTTTTTGGGTTTTACGAGCGCACGCGCGATCTGAGTAAATGGGCGCGAAGCAGGACTATGGTTATGAGCTATGGATCAAATAAAGAAGTACGAATTCAGGAAAGTATTGGAAGAATTGAGGGAGAAGAGCGGACGAGGCACGGAGCTCGTGTCAGTTTACATTCCGCCTGATAAGCAGATATCTGACGTTACGTCTCAACTCCGTGACGAACACGGGCAGGCAATGAACATCAAGAGTAAGATTACCCGTACTAACGTGCAAAGCTCGCTGGAATCGCTCCTGGCGAAGCTGCGGTACGTACGCGTGGGAGAAAACGGTCTGGTAATCTTCTGCGGTGCCATTGATAAGGGCGGAGACAAGACGGATATAGAAACGTACATCGTGGAGCCGCCGGCAAAGATATATTCCTATATCTATCATTGCGATTCGAGTTTCTTCCTCGAGCCGCTGGAAGAGCTCGTGACGGAGAAAGAGAAATACGGCTTGCTCGTGCTGGACAAAAGAGAGGCGACGATCGGGATCTTGAATGGTAAGATCGTGGAGGCCGTGAAACACCTGACGTCGTCCGTTCCGGGCAAGATACGAAAAGGCGGGCAGTCTGCGGCTCGATTCCAACGTCTGCGCGAGATAGCAACCGATGATTTTTATAAGCGGATCGGCGAACATACATCGCAAATCCTGCTTCAAGTTGAGGGTCTCAAGGGGCTTCTGATCGGCGGTCCGAGCCCAACGAAGGAGAATTTCATAAAAGGGTCGTATCTGCATTACGAACTGCAGAATAAGATCCTCGGTGAGTTCGACGTCGCGTATACCGACGAATCCGGCCTTTATGAGCTCATGGACGCGGCGGGAGAAGTTCTGGAAGGAATGGATTTGATGCGTGAGAAGAAGCTCATGGCGCGATTCATGGAGTTCCTAGCGAATAACGAGGCGATGGTGGCATATGGTGAGCAGGACGTGAGAAAGAACCTGAAGTTGGGCGCCGTGGATACGTTGCTGATCTCGGAAGAACTCAAAGCCGAGTTCGTACGCGAGCTGGTGGAGAAAGCTGAGCTGACGAGCGCGAACGTGGAATTCATCTCGACGGAATTCGAGGAAGGATCGCAGCTAAAGCGCGCGTTTGGCGGTGTTGCTGCTCTCTTGCGCTATAAAACGGCAGGCTATGCACAATAAATAGGCGTGTAAAATTCACAATTTCCCGTGCTTGTGGAGTTCAGAATTTATAACTCCGCAGGGCTATTACGTACTGATGTACAAGCAAGTACAGAGAGGGTAAAAGCAGGTATGAGCGAGCATAATTTAGGAAATATCCTATTGGTAGGAACCGGGCACGTCTTAGAGAAGAGCGTGAAGGAGGTAGAAGAGGTAATAGAACGCGAGAGGCCTGATGTCGTCGCTGTTGAGTTAGATAAGGGGAGGTTCGACTCAATGAAAGGCGAAGTGAAGGAGTTATCGCCGAAAGAAATGCTCAGCTCTGGCAATCCGTTTTTAATCCTCACGCACTGGCTGCTTGCCTACGTGCAGCGCAAAATGGGCGCTGAGTTGGGAATAGAGCCAGGAGCGGACATGATGGCCGCGATAAATAAAGCGGAGGAGCTGGGTTGCGATGTGGCACTGATCGACCGTCCAATACAAATAACAATGCAGCGATTCTGGAAGAAGATGCGGCTGTGGGAGAAGCTCAAGATGCTCTTTTCTATTATCTTCTCGATCGCCAGCATAGGAGACGGCAATGGAACGGAAGATGAGGGTGGCGAAGGAGAGGAGCACGGGGATAAGAAATTCTTGACCGGTGTTATGGTCTCGAATCAAGAGATAGAGCTTGATCGACTGACGGATGACGACGTCGTGACACAATTGATGAACGAGCTCCGTGAGTTCTCGCCGGGTGCCGCAACGGCACTGTTAGATGAACGAGACGCGTATATCGCGAGGAGTTTACTGGAACTGCAAAGTAAACCGGTGGTAAAATTCGAGCGAACTGCATCGTATCAGCCTTCCGAGACGTGGGATCCAACGGCGGCCGCTCATGAAGCGCCAAAAATAGTCGCAGTCGTCGGTGCGGGGCACGTAGCGGGAATAAAGAAATTTCTGAGTCAGCCGGAGTTGCTACCCACGAAGGTGGAGTTATGCTCGCTGCCGAAGAAACGGGTTAACATATCGATAGGGAGCTTGTTAGGGATCGGGATTGGCGTAGCGTTTGTGATTATCATCTTAGCATTCTTTTTCACTGACATATCATTTCATGTGCTTCTGCGTGCGTTTCTGTGGTGGTTCATTATAAATGGCGTTCTGTCTGCGGCTGGTGTGGTCATCGCACGGGGGCATCCGATTTCTGCGCTTACTGCGTTTGCCGTTGCCTGGCTTACGTCACTCAACCCGTTTTTAGCGGCTGGTTGGTTCGCCGGATTAGCGGAAGCGCATTTCCGAAAACCGTCGTTGGACGATGTAAAGGGCATGCTCGAGGTGGAATCGGTACGGGAATTAATGAGCAACCGGCTGTTTAAAGTCATCCTCGTCGCCGCACTGGCGAATCTGGGCAGCATTGCGGGCACGTTTATCGGTGCGTACATCGTGTGGCAGCAGTTGGGTATCAATATCCCGGATATATGGATTGGATTGAAGAACGTTTTTGAGACGCTTTCAATTTTTTAATTTTCACCTTATTAGTCCTCTTCTTTTCTCCCTCTTTCTAATAACAGCCTCTCGAATTCTTCTTTTGACTTTTTCTTTATCGTGATTTATGGCATCTTCGTTAAACCATAGCACTTTCCATCCTTTATCCTCAAGTGATTTTTCTTTAGCTTTGTCTTTTTCCTTTGGATGCCAGTAATCAGCTCCTGGCTCGACCGCAACTTTCTCATTTACGAATGCAAAATCTATCCAATAATCTGAAACACCGTATTGTTTCTTATAATCAATATGCTCTTTAAAACCAAGTTCAATCAAATACTCCTCGGTTTTCTTTTCTAAGTCGGTATCCTTCCATTTGGGCTTAACTAATTCTCTAACCTGTATACATTCTGGATACCCCATATACTGACGCTCAAAAATATACCTTCTTCCATTTTCAAATTCTACGATGGTTCCTACTTCAAATCCGAAACTATTGAGTGTTGCGACAGTGAGGCCGCATTTTCCGATTTTAGCACGGATAAAAGCGCCTTCTATGGTGCCAGGACTGATAGGAGATTCTGTATTACCTTTCACTTCCTTAGGGAATCTTGATTTTTTCTTCTGATCGTTGTCCCTTTGTGTGTCGCTATTTATAGCTTCTTGCTCGTTTAATAATTGAAATAGATAAACACTTCCATCAGAGCACCCACCAACTATGTATTTACCCTCCGGCGTTATCGAAGTAGCCACGACAGGAGAGGAAAAAGGGTATTGCCACAAAACCAAACCATCCTTTAATAAACTGAGCTTATAATTCCTATAATCCCGTGTAGTTGCAGCGGCTATGTAAATTTCGTCCTTTGTTATTGCGACTGCCGTATACTTGCCTTCCACATTTGATGTAATCCTTCCAGTATGATACGGCGACCATACAACTTCGCCTCTTCTATTTAATAAATAGATAGCTGTCTTGTCTCCAACGGCTATATAATTCCCATCCGGTGTTATTGCGACATCTTCTATTCTACTTTTAGAACCCGTCCTATATGTCTGTAAGAGCTTTCTTTCTTTGCTTAATAGATAGACTTCCCCATCTTCGCCTCCAGTGACTATGTAATTTCCATCGGAAGTTATTGAGACAGATACAAAATAATGGACGTTTTTTGGGTAGTGTCCTGATATGCGGTTGCTTTATATAGGTGGTTTACCCACCTATATTTATGTCAAATAGCAAGTTAGAGGCAGATCCTCAAAAAGAGTTCTGCTCCAATCCAAATTGCCGTGATTACGGCAAAAGCGGTGCAGGCAACATAGTTAAATATGGACATTACAAAAACGGCCGGCAGCGATTTAAATGCAAGACATGCGGCAGTGTCTTCGTAGAAACCAAAAACACGGTCTTCTACAATCGCAAGTTATCAGAAGAACAGAT
>DATKXZ010000046.1:0-5307 GCA_035528755.1 Desulfobacteria bacterium
GGGCGGCGGCATAGAGGGCAAAATACTCATACTTGACCGGGGATTCTTCTCCAAGGACGTTGTGGCGTTTCTCCTTGAACAAGAGATATCCTTCCTCCTTCCTGCTCGAAGGAACAGCAAGCTATACGATATAAGGATTCACCTCACAGGACACTTCTTCTACCGCGAAAGACTGATCAGGTTCGGGAAGAGACGGGTAGAGGGGTATTTCCTCTATCTATTCGAAGACGCGGTGCTGAGGCTGGAGGAAGAGAAGACGCTGTATAAGCGACTGGATGAGGGGACGATTGATAAGGAAAGGCTTGGTAAGGGTCTAAAACGTGCCGGGAGGATTCTCATAATCTCGGACTTGGATAAGGCTGGAGGAGAGGTCTTCATGATGTATAAGCAGCGCGGCGGTGTGGAGAATCAGTTCGATACCTATAAAAATGTGCTGAATGCCGACAGGATGTATCTGCAGGACGATGAGAGCGTTTTCGGACATCTATTCACGTCCTTCTTAACCCTCTACGGCTACTGCACGCTCGAGGCTGCACTTAAAAAAGCAGGGCTTCTCCGTAATAAGGTCTCCCCTCAGGATCTGCTGGAAGAGTTTTCAAAGGTTTATATCGTCACTGATGGCGAGCGGGAGGTAATTTCAGAGATTTCGAGAAAAGTGACTGAACTCGACAAACTGTTAGGGATTGATGTATTCCCTAAAATGATGCGGAGTTAGGGTTCTAAATTTAATTTGAACGTGTTTAAGTCCTGATAATTCCATTCGTGCCACTCCTCGAACTATACATACAAAGGTCCTCTTAGGATTTCAGTCCCTCCGGTCACAACCGCGTTCATACATCCCTTCGCACCAACGTCTCC
This sequence comes from Desulfobacteria bacterium, assembly GCA_035528755.1. GTDB lineage: Archaea > Halobacteriota > Syntropharchaeia > Alkanophagales > Methanospirareceae > JACGMN01. Next base: position 859 of record DATKXZ010000046.1, read on the forward strand.
GCTTCTATCCATTTACCACTGCTTATCTTCACCCCGGGATAGATTGAAACGTTTATTCCCGTTTTGACATTGTAGCCGATGATTGCACCCAACTTCCGCCTGCCCGAATCGACCCGTTCGCCTTTTATGCTCATCTGCACGTCTGCGTCGTCGAAGCGCACATTCGCGATCTTAGTCCCCGCACCCAAATTGCAGCCTTCGGCGATCACGGAATCCGCAACGTAGTTCAGATGAGGAACATGAGAATGGGACATCACTACGCTTCGCTTTGCTATGGAAAACTCACCGACAACGCAATCGTTCCCAATAACCGAGCGATCAACAACGCAATTCCGTATCTTGCAATCCGCACCAATGACCGCAGGCTTCTTTATTATCGCGGAGTCCCAGAGTTCCGTGTTTTCGCCTACCGCGAAGCCGATTCGCTCGAGCATGTACCTGTTTGCGTCGATATAGTCCCACGGGTATCCGATATCGTTCCAATAGCCATTCAACGGAATGACTCGTACGTTCTCTTTCACGTTCAGCATCTGAAGAGCATCAGTCAGCTCGTATTCGCCTCGCGCACTTTCACTCGTCCGCTCTATCAAATCCAAGACCGAAGGGGAGAGATGGTATATCCCCGCATTGATAAAACCCTCGCCTGATCCCGTCTTCTCTCGTATCCCCCTCAACCGCCCATCTTCAAACATGACCTCGCCATAGCGCGAGACGTCCTTCACCTTGACCGCCGCAAGCGTATTCTCGTTTGCCGCTTTTACTATCTCGGAGAAGTTCTCGATATCGAAGAACAGATCACCATAAATGAGAATGAAATCGTCGTCAATGAAATCCTTCGCAGCCTGCAACGCCGTTGCGGTGCCCTTTATCAATTTATCTTCATAGAATTTTACATCAGTGAGATTAATTTGTTCCTTTAAATGCCCTACGACGACCGCGATCTCGTCAATTCCGTACGAACGCAGCAGCTCGATCTGATACTCAATCAACGGCTTGTTGCAGACAGGTAACAGCGCTTTTGGCTTACAATCGGTGAGTGGCTGTAATCGCACACCCTTTCCCGCGGCAAGTATGATCCCTTTCATTCTTATTGAGGTACTTTCTCGATGATAGACTGTACAAAGTCCTTTATTCTATTAAACTCCTCCTCATTCCTCGATTCGTACGCGATAGATATCTTCGGCTCGGTATTAGAAGCACGGAAAAGCGCCCAGCCCGTGTCAAACACGACTTTCACGCCATCAAGGCAATCCAGTACGTACCCCTCCTCGGTCTCCAAATCTGCCTTCAACTGTTTGATAAACGAAAACTTCTCGGATTCTTTCACTGGAATACGAATGTTCTCAGAGAGATACTCCGGGAAATCGCTTACAAGCTCTGATAACCGTTTCCCACCCTGCGAAATGAGCGCAGCAACTTTAAGGCTTGCAAGTATCGCATCATCCGCGAAGAACGCTTCTTTAAAGTAATAATGCCCTGAGAGCTCACCACCGAGTTCCGCGGCTTCTTCCTTCATCTTCTGTGCTATGTACGTGTGACCAACTCTGCAGGGAACTGCCTGGCCGCCGTATCGTTTTATCGTTTCAATCGCCATACCAGACATGAGTGCATCGTGGACGATCGTAGTCCCGGGCTTCTCGTCCAGTACCTGCTGGGCCAATAGGGAGAAGATCCTTCTCGATTCTATTGTAGTGCCATCCGCGTCAATAACCGCTAATCGATCGCCGTCGCCATCGTAAACAACGCCGAGATCCGCACCAACCACTATCACTTTGCTCTGGGCCTCGAGCAAATTTTCCGTCTTCGTGGGATCCGGTGCATGACCGGGAAAATTACCATCTGGCGTGCAGTTCAATTCATAGACCGTCATACCCAATCGCCGATAAATCTCAGGCGCATACAAGCCTGCAGCGCCATTAGAAGCATCTATAACGACTGATAGCCGATTTTCATGTTTCGCGTTGGCCATGATAAAGTTAATATAATCTTCTCGGATAGCACGGGTTGTAGACGCGCCGTTGCCTTTACGGTAATTCTCGCGTTCGTAAATCGCCTCCAACGCGTTTATCCCAGATTCGTAGCTTATCGGCATAGCCTCGTTATCGAACAGCTTGAAACCGTTGTACTCCTTGGGATTGTGCGACGCTGTGACGTTTACGCCGCCATCGCAGTTGTAATGCCGGACTGCAAAGACCACCGCGGGCGTCGTAACCACACCGATGTCCAGAACTTCAGAGCCTGTTGAGCAGACCCCGCTAATAAAAGACTCTTTCAATTGCGGGCCGCTCAATCGCGTATCACAGCCGACGGCGATCTTACCGTGATTAAGAGTCCCAAATGCCGCTCCTATCCGATATGCCACACGCTCATCGATCTCCGACGGATAGATGCCTCTGATGTCGTACGCTTTGAATATGCTCATGGCTCTACGGTCAGTTAGGTTAGTTAGGTGACGGTAACGCTCTTTGCCAGATTACGCGGCTTGTCCGGATCGAGCCCACGGAGCACCGCGAGTTCGTAGGCTAGCACCTGCATCGGTATAATTTGAATAATCGGGTTCAGCTCTTCCGCTTCGGGCACTTTTATCCAGAAATCGAAAATCTCCTCTCGCTCCGAAGAAACCCCGATGATATACCCCCCTCGGCATTTCACTTCCTCTGCATTCGAGAGGATCTTCGATTTGTTTTCCGCTGACACGAACACGATGCACGGCGTTCCTTCCTCAATCAAAGCCAAAGGACCGTGCTTGAGCTCGCCACCGGCAAACGCCTCTGCATGGATATAAGAGACCTCCTTTATCTTCAACGCTGCTTCCAGAGCGGTTGCGTATTGAAGCTCACGCCCAATGAGGTATATATGGGACTTGTCGTACAACATCTCCGCGAGCTTCTGCACGTATTCACGCATTGATCGTGAGGTCAATTGATAGATGTCGAGGTATAAGCTCCCGATCTTCTTCAACCCGACTTCATACTGGCCGGCAAAGGCATACGCGAGCATCGCCATCAGAACAACCTGGGAGGTATAGGTCTTTGTAGAGAGCACGCAGAGTTCAAGGCCGCTGTTCATCATCAAAAGCTTATCGCTCTCCCGCGTTAAGATCGAACCGTCCCGATTAACGATCCCCACTACTTTACTGCCCTTTCGCTTCGCGGCATTCACGGCATCCAAAACATCCGCGGTCTCACCGGATTGTGAAATGGCGAGCACAAGCGTATTTTCCGTTAGGAAGTCTTCGTAATTCTCGAACTCCGAAGCTAACATCGTATTGACGTGCACCTTTGCGATCTTCGAGAAGAGGTAGCTTCCGGTCAGACATGCGTGATAGCTCGACCCGCAGCCGATGAAGAACGTTCCAAACGCTCGCCTCATTGCCTCACAGATATCCGCAACGGTATTTTCATCCTGCTGTAAAGCCCTGAGCAGCGTCTCATCCTGCTCGCCTATCTCTTTCAGCATGAAGTGCTCGCATTCGCCCTTCTTTACTTCCTCTACACTGCATTTGACAACGTCTATGGGTCTCTCAACGGTTCTGTCTTCCGCCAAGTTATAAATGCGTAAGTTCAAGTCGTCATCGGCGACGAAGACATCATAACTCTTGAGGTAGACCACCTTGTTAGTCCATTCGAGAAACGCAAGCACATCCGAAGAGGGGAAGATCCCGTGTTCTGAAATTCCAATGCTAAGGGAACGAGACCCTTTCCGCGTCCCTATTAGTTTATTCTCACCTCTTCTTAGTGCCAGAATCGTATAGCTACCTTCGAGCTTCCGCAACGTATTAACAAAAGCATCTTCGAAACCGAATCCTTCCGCGATGAATTCCTCCATTAAATGCACAATCGTCTCTGAATCGGTTTCCGAAGTGAATACGTGGCCTTTCTCAATCAGGCTCGCCTTCAGTTCTTTATAATTCTCTATTATCCCGTTGTGGACGATCGCGATCTCTTTTCCACAATCCTGATGCGGATGTGCATTCTCCTTGGAGACTTTACCGTGTGACGCCCATCTCGTATGTGCGATTCCTAAGCTTCCTTCGACCTTATTAAAGTGTATCTCGCTCAGTTTCCCGATATCCTTTTGAACCCGCAGCTCCTCTTCTGCACACAGAGCAATTCCTGCAGAATCGTAGCCTCGATACTCTAACTTCTCCAAGCCACCCATAAGGAACGGAAACGCTTCTTTTCTTCCTATGTACCCGATAATACCGCACATTTTTGCCTCGCTAGTTATAAGCTGTGATTAAACATCAAACACATTAGATAGCTTACATAAGCATCTATTTAAGCTTTGTGTTGCAACGCTCGTATTCTGTGGAGTACAGATATTATTTCGTCAGTCCATGTCTTCAGATGGCATGGTAAAACTGACGAATGAGGACATCAAATGGTTGGTAATCCGTGTAAATTCCGGCTTCTTCACGGTGAAGAAAGCGGCGCGGGTTTACGAGGT
>DATKXZ010000047.1:0-30088 GCA_035528755.1 Desulfobacteria bacterium
AAACCCCCAATGAGGCGTTTATCAGGAAACTGAGAGGCGCAAGTATCCTTGGGATGTTCCTCGAGTGGAACGAAAAGGAGGTATGTTTATGAAGGGGCAAGCTCTTTGGGATAGTAGGCGAAATAATATTAGGACTCAACAATTCACTTTTTCCATTTAATTCTTTTTGTATCCTATAGCTTTTCCAAGAACATAGCGTGCGTGCATAGAATATATGGCATAAATAAAAATAGGGGCGGAATTCATGCCCCATTCTCATACATCAACCACTACATAGGGAAACCGGGGGCATAAGGATGACCGACAATTCCCCACATCACGCCACTCGTGATCGCGCCGACGACAGCCATGATGACGATATACGCGACAATCGCGACGATGAGGTATATCAATCGTTTATCCTCTGGCGTCTCCATAAGCACTGGTATGCCCAAGTATAGGATGTACAATCCGTAAAGACCCGCTAAGAAGGCCAGGATCGAAAGTGGCGGGAATATATTGAGAATTCCTGCGATGAGCCCCGGTGTGCTTGCGTATGCAACGAGCTTTGTCGCCTGTATCTGATCTTGCTTCGACGAGAAACTTGGTGCAAGCAGATTCAGTACGAATCCAAAGACGATGACGCCGATGATCGAGAGTACATACTGCATGATACCCCATGTCACAGCCCACTGAAACGGCACTTTATAATGAAACCCAAAGGTTCCGATGCCAACTACACCGTATCCTATGATGATCCCAATCAGCGTGGGTACCGCGACAATCGCGACGTACGTAATGAGATCTTGCATACTTGGTTGTTCAGCTTTTGCAGCCTCTAACGTCGATTGCGGGCTTAGCACCACATTCTTCGCTCGGTCTATTATTGCATTTATATCCATTCTTTCACCTCCATGTAGCTTTATTGTTCTAGGCATATTATAAACGTATTGCTTTTTTTCCTACGGCGTGAAAGTCATGGCAGGCGGTATTAAATAGAGTTAGATCACTTTAAGCGGGTTATAAATAGTACCGCACACTAAGGACTTTTGGTGCTCGGCATTTACGGCACGCGAAAGGGAGAATATAGAAACCTTTTTTAGTTTGAGGGGTAGGAAGTATTGTAGTAAAGGTGGAGGAGAAAAATGGGCGAAGAGGGAGGAGTGATAGAGAGGGTAGCAGGTCCGTTAGTTATTGCTGATAAGATGCGCGGATGCGAGATGTACGAGGTGATTAAGGTAGGCGAAGAAGGTTTAATGGGCGAGACGATCAGACTGGATGGCGCCCTTGCTTATATTCAAGTATATGAAGATACAACGGGTTTAAAGCCCGGTGAGCCTGTGATAAGGACCAACGCGCCCTTATCTGTTGAACTTGGCCCGGGGATTTTAAAGAATTTCTACGATGGGGTACAGCGACCTCTGGAAGATATTGCGCGTAAAGTGGGAGATTATATCACTCGGGGGGTCACGGTGGATTCTCTTGACCGGACGAAGAAGTGGAAGTTTACACCCACGACTGAGGAGGGCAAGGAGGTTGTCGGTGGCGATATTCTGGGCGAGGTTCCCGAGACGAAGGTGATACAGCATAAAATTCTCGTGCCACCTAAGGTAAAAGGTAAACTCTTGGAGATAAAAGAGGGTGAATTCACCGTTACTGATAGCATTGCGCGATTACAAACAGACGGCGAGGACGTGGAATTGCAGATGATGCAGAAATGGCCGGTGCGAAAAGGACGGCCATATAAGGAGAAATTAGATCCCGAGGTGCCGTTGTTGACGGGCCAGCGGATAAATGATACTTTCTTCCCCATAGCGAAAGGCGGTACGGGTGCAATTCCCGGTGGTTTCGGGACCGGGAAGACGGTCATGCAGCACCAATTAGCACGATGGGCGAACGCGCAGGTCATTGTGTACATCGGGTGCGGCGAGCGCGGCAACGAGATGACGGAGGTTCTGGAAGACTTCCCCAAGCTGATCGATCCGTACAGCGGCGAGAAGCTGATGGAGCGATCCACACTTATTGCGAACACGTCTAATATGCCTGTCGCGGCACGAGAAGCGTCTATTTATACCGGCATCACACTTGCGGAGTATTATCGTGATATGGGCTATGACTCGGCGATCCAGGCTGATTCGACTTCGCGCTGGGCAGAAGCACTGCGAGAGATATCAGGCAGATTAGAGGAGATGCCTGGCGAAGAGGGGTATCCTGCGTATTTAGCCTCACGATTGTCCAATTTCTACGAGCGTGCAGGCCGTGTAAAGACCTTATGCGCGGATTCCGAGGCAAGAGTGGGCTCTGTCACCGTTGTGGGCGCGGTATCACCACCGGGTGGCGATTTCTCGGAGCCGGTAACGCAGAATACGCTGCGTGTGGTAGGCGTTTTCTGGGCGCTCGATTCCACCCTGGCAGATAGGAGACACTTCCCTGCTATCAGCTGGCTGCGTAGCTATTCACTGTACTTAGCGAACCTCAGGGGATGGTATAATAAGCCTGAGTCGCCCGATTTCATGGAGCAGCAGGAAGAGATGATGGTTCTCTTGCAGAAGGAATCGGAACTACAGGAGATCGTGCAGCTCGTGGGTGCGGATGCGCTACCGCCACGAGAACGGGGCACGCTGGAAGTAGCCCGTATGATACGCGAGGATTTCCTGCAGCAAAATGCGTACCATGATATTGACTCGTTCTGCTCACTGGAGAAGCAGTATCTGATGGCAAAGATCATTCTGCAGTGGTACAACTATACGAACGAATTGATCGAGCGCGGTATAGGCGTAGAGAAGATAGAGGGAATGAAAATAAAGGATACCATAGCGCGGATGAAATTCGTACCGAGTGAGGAGTTTGGAAAGAAGTATGAAGAGATAATGGGCGCTATGAATACTGAATTTGAAGCCGTAAAGGTGAAGGAGGAAGAGGCTGCGTGACGCTAAATATCGTAACAAAATGGGAGATAAGGGTGAGGTAGAAAAAATGGCGGTAGATACTTCTGCACGTGAATACACAACGATAAGAGAAGTGGCAGGTCCGTTGATCGTGGTAGAGAACGTAGAGGGCGTTTCGTACGGTGAAGTCGTGAAGATCGTTACACCGGACGGCGAGGAGAAGAACGGGCAGGTGTTGGACGCGAGCACAGGAGTTGCAGTGGTTCAGGTCTTCGAGGGCACCTCAGGCATAGACACGGCGAAGACGCGCGTGCGATTCACCGGCGATATCATGCGGATAAGCGTTTCTCAGGATATGGTAGGGCGATTCTTCGACGGTCTGGGCAGGCCGCGAGATGGCGGACCTGAAGTGATACCGGAAGATAGGCTCTCGATTATCGGCGCGTCGATCAATCCTACTACCCGTGATTATCCGCGCGAGTTCATTCAGACGGGCATTTCCACCATTGACGGCATGAACACGCTGGTGCGCGGTCAGAAGTTACCGATATTCTCCGGCGCGGGCATGCCGCACAACGCACTGGCAGCGCAAATAGCGCGGCAGGCGAAGGTGTTAAGCTCTGGCGAGCCGTTCTCCGTGGTGTTCGCAGCAATGGGGATCACGCACGAGGAGGCGTCGTTCTTCATGCACGATTTCGAACGGACCGGTGCGATCGAACGAATCGTGGCGTTCCTTAACCTCGCGGACGATCCAGCAATAGAGCGATTCATCACGCCGCGAATGGCATTGACCGCAGCTGAGTTCCTCGCGTACGAATATGATATGCACATCCTCGTTATCCTTACGGACATGACGAACTACTGTGAGGCGTTACGAGAGATCTCCGCGGCACGAGAGGAAGTGCCGGGACGAAGGGGTTATCCAGGATACATGTACACCGATCTCTCGACCAATTACGAGCGAGCAGGCCGAATACGAGGCCGGAAGGGCTCGATTACCCAGATCCCTATCTTGAGTATGCCTGATGACGATATCACGCATCCGATTCCTGACCTGACGGGCTATATTACCGAGGGGCAGTTCGTGCTCTCTCGAGACCTGCACCGACGCGGTATCTATCCGCCAGTGGACGTGCTGCCGTCGCTGTCACGACTGATGAACGAAGGAATCGGTCCGGAACGGACGAGAGAGGATCATTCGGGCGTTTCCAATCAGCTTTATGCGGGCTACGCGGAAGGCAGGGATATGCGTGATCTGGTGGCCGTGGTCGGTGAAGAGGCGCTGACAACGAGGGATCGGCGGTTCCTGGAGTTCGCGGACGAATTTGAGAAGCGGTTCGTGACACAGAGCAAAGACGAGGACCGGAGCATAGAGGAGACGCTGGATCTCGGCTGGGACTTGCTGGCGGCACTACCTGAAGGTGAGCTCAAGCGAATCGACGAGCATATTATCAAGAAGTATCATCCGAACTACCGGGCGAAGGCGTAACCTGGATTAATAGGGCACAGAACAGAAAGAGCAGAAGGGATAGAGGGCGGCAGTAGATGGCGGATTAGATAAGACAAACTCGGGAGATTATAATGCTTCGTTAAACTCCTCTACTGATAGCCCTGCCTGCCGTATAATTTTCCTCAAAGTTCCTTTCGTAAGTTAAGTGTCTTACGGAGTGGGACAGAGAAAACTCGCTGATTCTTCGAAGCACTACGTGATCTCCTTCCCCTAATCGGGCGGAAAAGCCTAATTTAACCAGTGCTTTGACCGTCTCTTTACTTTACCGGAAACCGAATGCAAGAAATTTCTTAGGCACTTACTTCCACCGTAGAAATCTCAGCAATAGCACGTAATCCCTGTAACTCTTGGTTACGCACCTCTATGGGGTGCACCCCTGAAAGTAGACAGTAAGTTAAGAAACAAAATAATAGGGGGTGCAACATGAAAACAAGGCGACAATACACACGGGATTTTAAAATCGCGGTAGTTAGAGAGATTGAGACGGGGAAATCACTTGCGCAGGTGTCACGGGAGAACGGGATTCACCCATCGCTCATAGTGAAGTGGAAAAATGAGTATTTCGAGAACCCAGAGAAAGCCTTCAGCGGCAACGGACGGGTATACAAAGATCAGGCCAGGATGGCGGAACTTGAAAGGCTGGTCGGGCGGTTGTACGCGGAGAACGAGTTTTTAAAAAAAGCCTTGAGGACTTTGGAGAGCAGGATCCAGGAAGAGAGAAGAAGGGCGGTGCGGGAGTGAAGTATATGGTCATAAAAGAGAGTCGTGAGTCTGGAAGTCAAATATCCGTAGATCGAGCCACCCAATTACTGGGCGTCAGCAGGTGTGGGTTCTATAAATGGCAGGGGCAGTCGAGGAAAGAACCGGTAAAGGGCGAGATCGTGGTTAGAAATGAGCTCCAGAAGGTCGCCGTGGAGTTTCCTGCATACGGATACAGACGGATAACAGTCGAACTCAAGAACCGTGGTTATACGGTGAACCACAAACGTGTGCTGAGGCTCATGAGAGAAGACAATCTCCTGTGCGTTCGGAAGAAGTTCAAGCCCCAAACCACCGATTCCGACCATAACCTCAGGAGATACCCCAACCTGATAAAAGACCTGAAAATAACCCGACTGAATCAGGTCTGGGCTTCCGATATTACCTACATACGGCTGCCCAGAGAATTCGTCTATCTGGCAGTCGTCCTGGACCTCTTCAGCAGGAGATGTATCGGATGGACTCTGGATAGGAGCCTGTACACAGAGCTGGCGTTGAGTGCCCTGACCATGGCTCTAGAAAATCGCTGGCATGAAAAGATGCAGGTATTGATTCATCACTCAGACCAGGGAGTTCAATATGCCTCGAACGAGTACATCGAATGTCTCGAGGCCCATGGAATCCGTATCAGCATGGCAGCTCAGGGCAACCCATACGATAATGCATTCGTTGAGAGCTTTATCCGGACGTTGAAGTATGAGGAAATCTATCTCAATGATTATGAGACCTTCTCAGACGCCTCAGAAAATATCTCCAGCTTCATCGAGGACGTATACAACAAAAAGAGGCTGCATTCATCCCTGGGGTACCGCTCACCTATCGACTTCGAAAAGGAGGTGACTTTAAGTAGTATTGCTTAACTAGTTGTATACTAACAGGGGTTCACTCCAGTTTACATCCACGAACTCCGTGCACGTAATCACTCCACCTGTTGCATTCCACTCTCGTTCATGGATGATCTGCGGATAGGAGCCGGTGCGGATGGTATAGTTATACGTTTCACCGCCAACGAGAGTGACTGGTGAAGAGAACGTAATATACGGCCAATCGCCTGTGTAGCCGTTCCAACTTTCTTCAACTATTGTTTCCGTCCCTTTCCATATCTTCACGTATTCAGTATGCCCGCCTGTGCCTGCGTTGCCTTCAATTCTTTACGATTCTCGTCCCTTTAGGGTAATACCGCTGACTTTTAAAGGCAGAACTCTTGACCAGGCCTTATAGAGAATAATTTGAGCGTTTGGTAGTTGAACGATTGGTGAATTCCATCTAGGCATTTTTCCAGTGGAAGTCGAACCAAAGTGCTTATATACTTCTTTTTCCTTGCCTAACAATGGCGGATGAAGATGAAAAAAGGCGTGAAGGTGTGGAATTTGATACTGATTTTATTGGTTGTGGGGGCTGTTTCCCCTGGATTAATAGATGTCACCTGCGCAACTAGTGAGAAAACCACTATTTCCGCTACAGACTCTTCTCCTTGGTTTACGAAAGGAAATAGTGTTGGTTATTGGCATTCCTATACTTATAGTGGACATACCTTCGTTTGGACATACGTTGGAGGTATGTCTGGCAATCCTTTGCAACCTGATTGTTGGGCGGAAATTAGACCATATCTTTCTCAGTCTGATGAATATGATGTCTATGCGTGCTTCTATGCAGATCCCACTCAATCGACTCAGGTTCCGTATCTATAGTTAGTGAGTTAAGTATTTGAACATTTTGGTTAAAATTTTTTGGTGTAGTATCCGGCGGATTTCCCGTCGGTACGTCTCTTCGTCAGGAAAGTAGGTATTGGCTGCTGCATGCTTGGTGGTTTTCCATACCTGTTCTGTGGGGTTTTCTTCCGGGCTGTAGGGTGGGAACTTCAGTGTCTTAATGTCGTGTCTTTTAAGAAAGGCTTTGACGTGATGCTCTTTGTGCCATGGAGCACCATCCCAGAGTATCAGCAGCTTTGGATAGCGTCGGTGGAGGTATCTGAGAAAGTCCATAACTGTCCGCCAGTTTATTTCATCGTAGAAGCGGTAGTGTTCCTTTTCACCGTTGATCACACCGTAAGCATGAAAACGTTTACGAGTCCAATTAAATTCCACTACGGGCCTGCTGCCGCGGAGGAACCATCCACGGGTCACGTAAGGCTTCAAACTGAAGGTGGTCTGATCCAAACAAAAGAATATGTAGCCTCTCTTTACGTAGTAGGATACCATTCGACGAGCTTTTTTTTGAAGCGTTGAATCTCTTCGTCTGATGGCTTTTTGGCGTTCTGTGGTCGCGGTTTCTGGCTGCTGAACCCAAGTTTATGCAGCAGGCGGGTCATGTGTTCACGAGTGTATTTCCTATGGTATTGTTTCTCCACGAGGTATAGAACCATCCGCGTCGTCCAAAAACCTTCCCGGAAGCCATTGGCTTGAGGTCCAGCGATCAAACGTTCCCGTAAATCTGCCTGTTCTTCCTCTGTCAAATAAGGATGACGACCTGACCTCGGAGCGTCATAGGCAGCATCTAAACCCCGCTCCACAAAACGCCAGAGAATATCGTGAACAGATCGCCGATGCAACCCCAACGGAGCTGCAATCTCATCCAGACTCCACCCCTGCTTGCGATGCAATGCAGCCAACAACCGCAAGCGAGGTTTCGCCCTCCTCTCGTGGGTCAAACGTTTCTCTAAAAAATCAACTGAGACGTCCGGCAAAAAATCCTCCCCCCTTGGTAGATTCCAGGTCATGATATGAGATTAATTATAAGTTCAAAAATAAAAATCACCTACTATACGTCAGGTCCCTACTCAGTCCTTCTCAGTAGCATAATAGCGGTCAGAGATATGCAATTGCTAGATAGAGTGCTATTGCAAATATTAGTAACCCTAATCCCCCCATTATTCTCAATCCGGTCTCACTCATTGTATGGTAGTTTCCTTGTCTTCACCATATTTAAACCTTTCAGTTTTTGACAAACGACGAATTCTGGTTTGATGTATGAACCGAGTATACCGATTTTTACTAACCGTGAGCACAGACGATTTGAGAACGGAGACTGCGTCTCTTAAAATACTAACGTGTCATAATCCAATCCGAACGTAACAGTGCCGGATTCCGACCACTTACTTCTTATTCTTCTTCGTTCACTTATACATGCCCCGGAACTGAATACCCCTCATGATATCGGTTCTGGAGACAATACCCCGCACCTGCCCGTCCGCCATGACGATCAGTCGACCCAAATTTCTCATGGACATGAGCTTGAGCGCATCAAAGGCATCAGCATCCGGATGGATTGTGATCACCGCTCGCGTCATAACGTCCCCAACCCGCGTCGTACTCTGCTCCGAAGCAGGTACCTTCTGTACGTCCGCGAAGGTAATCACGCCGAGCACGGGCGAATCCTGGCTTTCCTGTACCGGGTACCCCATGTGTTTTGTCTCGAACATCACACCAATTAACCGATCGAGCGTCCAATCAGGCGACACGTAGATGACCGCGGGAGTACTTGTCATAAGGTCTCTGACCTTGACCCCTTCCAAAGTAACCGAAACGACCGTTGCTTTCTCCTCTTCCGTACCGCCGAAGTAAATGAAGAAGGCGATGAGAAGCAAGAAGAATTGAAAGGTGAAGAGTCCAAGGATACCCATGGCAAATGCGAAGCTCTTGCCCACTGCGACGGCTCTTTTGGTTGCATCGATGTACGGCATGCGCAGAGCGAATGCGGCGCGGAGTATACGTCCGCCATCCATAGGGAATGCCGGAATGAGATTAAAGAAACCAAGTAGGATGTTGTAAAATGCGAGTATCCCGATTACGATGAGTGCAGCATTCGTGATGGTGGCTTCGATCACCGTCACATCCCCTACCGTCGTTCTGCCCACTGGCCCGACGAGGTAGTAAACGGCATAGGACACAATACCAATGCCCAGGCTCAGACCGGGACCCGCAGCCGAGATCTTCGCTTCCATTCGCGGCTCTCGGGGTATCTCCTCCATCTGAGACACGCCGCCGATGACGAACAAGGTTATACCATGGATCTTCGCGCCATAATTCTGCGCGACAAAAGAGTGACTGAGCTCGTGAAAGAGGAGCGTTGCGAAAAAGAGTACCGCTGCAATGGCCCCTAGCAGGTACTTGAACAGCACTGAAGTGTTCATAGCGTCGAACCCGATAGTGATGCTCAATATGGCGAAATCGTTCGCCGCGAATAGCCAGATAACAAACAGGAGTATTATCAGGAAGGTCAAGTGCAGCTTTATCGGTATTCCACGGATACTACCTATTTGAAACGACCATTTCATGGTACCTTCTCCTTGCTATTTGTTTTTAAAGCTCGTGAATATTTAAATGTTGCGGTCATACACATACGCTACGCTATTCCTTGATTCTTGGGAACGGTTGGCACGCCGGCAGCTGCCCGAGGTAGACGTACTCTTCTATCCTGTTTGTCCACACGAGGTAACTCAGTTGTATGAACGCCTCTCTGTTCGGGGACACCGTAAGGATGCTCACTCGACTTCGGAATACAGTCTTCTTCGCTGATAATACGCGAATTCGTCAGGGAACGGGTATGCGACATCCTCTTCCTTTTCGGTTTTTACTGGTCTCTTCTTCGCCAGAAATTTCTTGATGCCCTCGGGGCACAGATAGTAATAATATTCCACATGTCCTGCGATCTCTTCACGTATATCGGTGACAATCGCTCTGTTTCTGAGTTCATAGAGGATCTTCCGCACCTCTTGCAGCTTCACACCCGTAGCTCTGGCAATATCCAGATCGCTGACGCCCGTATCCAACCGCAAGTTGGAGATAATGCTCACCCCGGTTTCACCCGGGTCTTTCTTAATCTTCCTGATAAGCGCAGCCCTCTCAGTTTTAGCGAGGAAATCAATGCCTTTTTCGATCTTAGAGGCTTCGACGTTTTCTTTTAACTCACGTAGATTCGCCTTCACCTTTTTAGGCAAATAAGACCGGTAATGCGGGCGGTCTTTCCTTTTCTGTATCGTTATACTCCCCACGCCTAAATCCTCGAGTACGCTCGCTATATCGTCAAGAAAGGGCTTCGATCGCGAAATAATCTCGTACGAATTCCTTGCCGGAGATCGATTTAAGTCATAGAGCATCTCCAGAATCAGGATCTGAGCGAGCGTCTTTTCGTGTTCTGGAAGCTTTTTCCAGCGCTCTTTCATTCTTTCGGGGATTCTGAATGACCGCTTGCTACACGGTGAGGTGATTTGATAATACTGCATTATTATCGCTCGTATACTGAGTGGTATCCGCGTGCTTTGGAACGAGCCAAACGTGAGGTGTAATTGTTTTAATAGCGCCTTTTTATATCTGGTGGGATGTACGACGCCGTCATTGGAACTCTTCAGGAGTATTTGAAGCGCAAGGGCATCAAAATCGGGAGAGAGTTCGATTGGGATTTTATACCGCCCGTTGTACTGCGGGGTTATTTTAATGCCGGGCGGGAGAGAGTAGCTAGCTACAGCTCTGCGCTCCTCACTATCCAAGTCTAGGCCAATACGATCAGCTATCGCGACCAGAGCCCATTGCGGAATATTGATCGTTCCTTTTTCCCATTCTTTTACCGCTCGTGCGAGTGCAAAGTGATTTTGATACCATCGCCCATAAGACCCAAGTTGAACTGATATTTCCTCTTGCTCAGAAGCGCGCTCATATTTCGGCCAGAGATACGTTGCCATTTCCAGATCGTTCATAGAGACCGCATTCTTTCTTCTCAGCCCCGGATGTCGCAGATCAGTTATCTTCGCAAGATCCGCGATGGTCACCTGCGTGAAATAATCGTTGTTACTTGCCCACAGCCGCTCGTTCTTGTGTATGAGCCCGTGATCCTTTAGCCAGGTTAACGTGTGATAAAGGGTATACTGCGGGATGTCAGGATTGCACTCCAGCACCTCCTTCGTTTTTGATGGACGTTCTGCGAGCGTTTTTAAGATCTTCCCACGCGCATGCCCGAAGATTAACTCGTATCGTGAACGTGCGGACTCGGCTTCTACAGAGTGCCAGAACTCGTCCGGAAAGACGGGTACCGCAGTCGAACCCACACTTTGTACGAACCGGGAGAAGATCTTCCGCCGGAAGCTTTCGTCAAGCTCGAGCCTGATGAACGGCGGGAAATCCGTGAGGTGAATAGCTTCGTGCGTCATCCGCCTTTTTTACAGTTAATTCACTTTTTACATTTAAAACTATAAAAAATTTAAAATGGTAGAAAATAGAAAAACTTATATACCCCTTCACACCTTCTTCTTGATTATGCAAGAAAATGCACCACGATCAGATATTCTTAACCTCTTAAAACGAAATGATTCTCCTGTTGACAAATTGAGTTCGCAATTAGGTATTTCTGCGACGGCAACGCGGCAGCATCTGTCTATTTTGGAACGAGACGGACTGGTAAAAAGGACAGCAGTCAAGGAAAAGATAGGGAGACCAAAGATCTTCTATTCGCTCACCGAGAAAGCAGAGGGCCACTTTTCAAAGGCCTATTATGGCATCCTTAAGGAGGTTCTCGAGGACCTCATCGAGCGATACGGTCCGGAAGAGGTACGGTCGATGATGGGACGATTAGGCATGAAACACGCGGCCATAATAAAGCAGCGTCTGGGCGACGATTGGACTGAAGAGTCCTTACTGAAATTACTGAACGAAATGGGATGCTACGCAGACATAGTGAA
Organism: Desulfobacteria bacterium; assembly: GCA_035528755.1. Lineage (GTDB taxonomy): Archaea > Halobacteriota > Syntropharchaeia > Alkanophagales > Methanospirareceae > JACGMN01. The sequence goes on from DATKXZ010000047.1 coordinate 11,810, forward strand.
GGAGGAGGATCATGTACTCATAAAGCACTTCAATTGTGTTCTCTATGATATTGCTCGGTATTTTGGTGATATGGTGTGTGAATTTAACCTTCAGCTTTTTAAGACCTTGTTCACTGTACCTGTGGAGTTAACGACTACAATCGCAAATGGAGATCGATACTGCTCGTTTGTCGTTTATGGGACCTCTGTATTCGAACACGCAGAGGAAGAATAATTAATGATACTCGATGCTCGTGTGCGGCCTCCGTACAAGAGTTTGCAACAGGTGCTCGCATCGGCACCTGGATCGCGGCCAGCGGTGAAACGCAGCCCGCTTATAAGCGGATACGAACGTCCACCGTCAATGGCGCAGAAATCGCTCGAATTATTCATCGATGAGATGGACGATGCGGGTGTTGATAAGGGTATATTAGTGGGCAGGCAGGCGGGGCATCGTATTGTCTCGAACGATGACATCGCAGAACTTCGTGACAGGTACCCCGCTAGATTTCCCGTTGCGCTTGCCGGCATTAACGGAAGCGATGTGGAAGCTGCAGTACAGGAGATGGAACGTACCGTTACGGATAGGGGCTTCAACGGGATTGCGGTAGATCCCGGGTGGTGGGTTCCACCACGCTACGTGGATGACGAGCGTATTTATCCTATCTATGAGCACTGTGCCGAACTCGGCGGTGTGCTGTATTTAACCTGCAGCCTGATGCAGGGGCATGATATTTCGTACGCGGAGCCGTACCGCATTCAACGTGTCGCCAACGACTTCTCGACACTGAAGATCGTCGTGGTGCACGGGGCGTTTCCCTTTACGAACGAGATGCTTGGTGTTATGATCGCGAACGCGCGGTTAGGCAATTTATGGGTGCTGCCTGACTTCTTCCAGTTCATTCCGGGTTTTCCGGGTGCTCAGGACTGGGTTGATGCCGCTAACCATTACTTAGGCGATCGGATGCTCTATGCCTCGTCGTATCCCGTGAGGCCGTTGAAGCAGAGCCTTGATGAGTTCAAGAGGTTTTCGTATAAGCCTGAGGTGCTGGAGAATCTGCTATGGAAGAATGCGGTGGAGTTGTTTGGGATAAGGATTTAGGATAGAAAACTTTTTATACATAAAAGCCACCTATGTTTAAAAAGGGATTATGCGACTTATAGTTAATTGTGGAGGGCGTGCGTAAATCATGGAAAATACCAAATTAGAGGAATACAAACTATTACGTGAAGATAAGAATCATCTCGACAGCCTATCTTGGCAGATTCTTTATTTTTATTTTGCAATAGCTCCTCTTTTCCTGCTTGTTGGAGCAGAACTTGGAAATAGGTCCTATCAGGGGGCATTATTGGCTTCTATTATTTTCGATGTAGGACTAGGCCTTACAACTGCATATGCTCTTTTAGCACAAAGGAGAAGTTGGATTGATGTCATAACGCAAGCAAAAGAGATAGAGAAAAAACAAAAATTGGGAATAAAGCATTTTTCAGAATATGAGTCGCGTATAGAGAAATCTGGTTTAGGTTTAGAAAAGATAAAAGAAAATAAACAAAGATATAATTTCAAAATAATAGAATCTAGGTTTATTGTGAAATTAATTTTTATATTGTTATTTCTAGCAGCATTACTGAGTATTGGGACATACCTATACCTCCCAAATGAAGTTACAATAACCAAAATAATTATTGCTTTCTTAGTTTTTATTTTTGTATTTATTGTTTTGTTAATTTTATGTTTTTATAAGGAATATCAAAGGATTAAAGCGTTAAAGACTAAATGACCCAAATGAGCGCGGAGCTAAAAGCTGAACTGGTCGCAGTAGGGAGCGTAGCTATTGACGAGTCGCTGCTCGCAAAGATTTCCGTTTCGGCTGCCGGTCCCGGTACCGGGCTCAAATCAATCTTCTTTAAATCCGGTGGTCATCGTGTACGCCTGGAGATTAATAAGGACTCACCACTCAAGATGAGCAAGGCAAACGGTGATTTTGTCATTTTGAAGGACGGCAAAGAGCTGGTAAGGGGGGAGATCGAGCCGATCCTTGCACATTGCCCCGAGCAGGCGTACATCACACTGAGTGAACGATGCGTTTACGACTGCAAGTTTTGTTCAGTCCCAAAGCGGCAAGGTAAAATCAAGTCACTGGAAGAAGTTGTAGCCATGGTTGAGCATGCGCAGAAAACAGGCAAGTTAAAGGCGATCGCACTGACATCAGGCATAACGCGATCGCCCGAAGAGGAGATCGACCGTGTGATTGACGGGGTACAAGCGCTGAAAAAATTCGACGTGCCCATTGGCGTCTCGGTCCATCCGACAAAAGACTCTTCTCAGCGACTCAAGGATGCGGGTGTTGTTGAGGTGAAATACAATGTAGAAACGATGGATCGCGCGATATTCGAACGTAATTGTAAAGGTCGTAAAGGGCTCTCGCTTGACTTCATCCTGAACTCGTTGCGGGATGCCGTGCGGGTATTCGGCAGGGATAGAGTATCGACGAATTTTATTATCGGACTCGGTGAGACCGATGAGTGTGTGCGTGACGGTGTGGAGTATTTGGCGAAGCTGGGTGTCATACCGATTCTCCGTCCCATAACGATACCACCGCTTCGAAAAGACGAGTTAGAAGCAACGAGACCGAGTGCGGAACGGTTGCTCAAACTCGCACGGATGACACGCGAAATCCTCGATGAGTACGGACTCCGTGTGGAGGTCGCGCAGACGATGTGTCTCCCGTGCACCGGCTGCGATATAACTCCAGTTCGTGATGCATGATTTTTTTCCTCTGTTTCCGTTTCATCAATTTTTCAGATAAATGCGCGATAGGTACACGGATTCTAAAGACGTTTTTACCTTCTGCATTAGGTTTAGAGCGGCACTCCCAACCATTCAAACACCCCGATCATCCTCAGTGCGATGTAGAACATCACCGCAATGAAGAGATAGCGTAACTGCGTAGCCGGCAGCTCATGTGCCGTCCGTGCACCGATTTGTGCTGCGGGAATGCTCGTCACTGCCAAGCAAGCGCAGGCGAGTAGATTGACGTACCCGATGGAGAACGGCGGTAAATTAGGAACCGAAAGTCCGTTTACGAGATAGCCGATGGCACCGCCGAAGCTCGTGAATACGATCATTGCGAGCGACGTTCCCACAGCACGGTGCATCTTGAATTTCAAGCCCATTACCAGCACCGGAACCAGAATTAACCCGCCTCCGATGCCGAGCAGTCCGCTAAAAACGCCAATAGAAAACCCCAAGCACGCCCAGATGAGCGGTCGCTCTTTGGGGTTGTCTCCGACCTCTGGAAGTCTTCCCGCTAGCATTTGTAATGCACCGAGACTGATGACGAGTCCGAATACCGGCTTCAATAGCGCGGCACTGAGAAACCGTGACGTAATTGTGGACCCCGTAAGAGCGCCAATCGTACCGCAAACGCCCAGAACAATTCCTGCTTTCCACCAAACCGCCCCCTTTCGCGTGTGCGCCAACGCACCACTGATTGCTGTGGGAAATACAACAAGAAGACTAGAGCCGAAGGCAAGCTTAATGGCGACGTCAGGAGCAAGTCCCAGCGCGGTAAACAGCCAGAACATTACGGGAACCATGATAAAGCTGCCGCCGACACCAAAGAGACCCTGTCCAAATCCGACTGCTATGCCCGTCAATGCCAGAATGGTGACTGCGGTTATAAGTTCCATGCTGTATAATTAAGGGGTTTTAACGTTCTTTAAACCACTTTAGCTCGGCATCCTCGAGCCTAACAAAAGTGGGCTGCATTAAGAATATCCACAGCACCGTTTACCGTTTACAGCCACTGCTCGAAGCTCTTCTGCTGCGCGCTTGGTGTCTTTTGCGGTGGTGCGATCCGCTTCAGAACTTTGCTCACACGCTCTTCCGAGAAATCATGCGCTTCACAGAGGAATTCCAGTACGTTCGCCTCGTCCAGCGTGCCCCAGGTTAGTTCATACGACTCGTTCACCTCGGGCTGCAGGAATAGCGCACGCACGAGCTCGTAATTCTCTATTGCCCGCGCTTCGATCGCCGAGTCAGCAAGTAATCGTTCGATGCTGTGGTGCTCTTTGATCAGCTTGAGCGCTTTCTTGACCCCAATACCCTTTATTCCCGGATTGAAATCCGTGCCAATAAGGATTGCGATGTCAACAAGCTCTTCACGGGTTATGCCGTGCTTCTCCGCGAGTGCGTGAAATGCAATGAGTTCAGGCTGCGCCTTTCGTCGCGGCGAGGTTAGATTCCGGATCATAACCGGTGCGCCGAAGAGTAAGCAGTCGTAATCCTGCGAGGAAACGAGTTCTGCGTCACCCCTCTGGATCATATAAGCAGCCTGCGCCTCACCTTCCGTTTTCGCCTGCACGCACGGGATGCCGAGATACGTTAAGAGCGTCTTCGCATCCGCTACGATCGTGTCGCTAATGCGTGAGGACGCCTTTGCGTATTTCAACGCCTCTTCGGGAGCCAGCACCTTCGCTTCTTCCCATTTTCTGCTTGCCTCCGCCCGCCGTTCAGACCGTGCTCGGATAACCTCGGCTTTTAACTCAGACGGCTTACCGTCGAAGACGAATACCGGCCTGATTCCTTTCTCAATCAAGTTCGTCGTGCGGTAGATCAGCCCGGAAAGATGTGAGGTTACGCTACCCGAAGAATCCTGCAGTGGCGTTCCATCCGGCTGGCGAATGATGCTCAGGAATTGATACAGCGTATTGTAGGCGTCGATCGCAACGATCTTACCGGAAAGCGACTCTAAACGTGCCTCTTTCGGCTCTACCAGCTCAGCGATATTTACTCCCATTTTTAGTAGAGTAGAGGTGGCTGTAATTTTTACTATTTTGGCCCCGTTCCTCCACCTGTAAGATAAGCACGAGGACTTAAAAATGCTGTTCTCCTGTATCGCTTCGCCTTCCGCGTCGTCTTCCATAATATCATGAACTTTTATGGCCTTATTTTCTCTCAAATATTTCAAAAATCCTCTATCGTTTGTTATAGCATTTTGGAAATTTGCTCCGTCCACCTTTGTATTTTTTCATAGCCGTTCCGGTCATTTCTCCATAAAAATAGGATTCTTTTGAAAAAATTCACATCACTCCGCCATACATACCATAAAGTTTAAAAGGATACGAACTTTTTGTATATCAATCCTAACAAAAAAAGAGACGATAAGCTCTTAAGTACAATCCATTCGGGTGATAGAAATGGCTGAAATCCCAAACGCATTCGTAAAAAGGTTACTAAGGAACGCTGGAGCTGAAAGAGTTAGCAAAGATGCTTGTCATGCTTTGGCTAAACTGTTGGAAGAAGAAGCGGTACGAGTAGCAGGATTAGCAGTAAATAACGCAAAACAACATGGAAGGAAGACTACGAAAGGTGAGGATATTACATCAGCAAACGAAGCCCTAATTTTTGCTAAGACGATTGGGATATCACCAGAAGAAGCACTAAAAATAGGTGCTGCTAGAGCAGAAAGAGTTAAAATTTGGAACACTTTTTTCAAGCTTGCTTGGCAAATGGCAAAAGATCTGTACGAGAGCGATAGTGGGGAAAAATGCTCGTTTTCCTTCGAACCTCTTGGTGGGACTCTCCCTGACAAAGAGTTCCACACTCTAGCTACGCTCCTTTTAACCTATATCGCAATCGAAGCGAGGACAAACCACTTAATTGAGGAGCTAAAAGAGAAACAGATAATCGATGAAGAAACAGCAAACGCCGCAAAATATATCCCAACTCATAAGAAGTGGTTTCTGCTTCCGCTGTTTGCCGGAAAAGCAACAAAATTCGATTCAAGTAGAGGAATACATCAAGGAGTTAATGAGATATGCAAATTTAGAAACGATATTGTTCATGTAAATTTTACTAAAATAAGTGAAAAGCTTCCGACACCTGGTAAAATGCTGAAATTGTTCAAAGACTTTGTCGAGGCAATGGAGAATATGAATGTCGTTCTTGAACGAGGGGTCGAGAAAGAGCGTGATGAAGTCCTAAAATACGGAGACTTTAAAAAATTATGCGGGAAGTCTTAAAGCTCAAGATATGAGGAAATGAGGTAATGCAATAAATTCCAATCAATAAAAATAATAAAAACCGTGATCACATTTACAAAAAACCTCCAGGGAGGAACTCCCTCTGATTTCGAGAATATTTTTGAGGGGCTCATTTATCTCTAAATCCTCGCGTATTTCCCCATTTAACGTTTTTCTCGAATGTATGTGGTCGAAAAACTTTAATACGGGTCGAGCTCACTCTTCCGCCTCATCGCTACCTGCAAAACGAGACTTAGAGGTCGCCCCCCCCGTCTAACAAGTGAGTGGCTCCCTCTGATTTTGAGATTAGATAATAGCACCGTTGTAAATTATCCATTTTTATGCTTCCGTACTACACATATCTTAACGAAGAAAGAAATAAAAGAAGGTAGTAGTATATTATTTATTAAGGGTCTCAGATGTGAGTATCACGGAAACAGGATACGTCAGACCTGATACTAATGAATGAATGGAGTACGAAGCGTAAAAAAATGGACGTCGTTGAAGTCTTGATAGAAGGAGGGAAAGCGAACCCGGGACCACCGTTAGGGCCTGCTCTGGGGCCACTTGGCGTGAATATAAAAGAGATCGTGGCCTTGGTGAATGAGCGTACGGAGGTTTACGCGGGCATGGTAGTCCCCGTAAAGATCACCATTGATGGCGGCAAGGCGGATATAACCGTGGGCATACCGCCGACCGCGGCATTGATAAAGAAAGAGATAGGGCTTGAGAAGGCACAGACCGACTCCACAACCGATTACACTGGTGAGATCTCGCTGGAGCAACTGAGAGAGGTAGCGAAAATGAAGCGAGATGGCGTGTTGGCCTCCTCGTTGAAAGCAACGGTGAAGGAGCTGGTAGGCACGTGCGTGTCAATGCGGCTGAAGGTAGAGGGTAAGGATCCAAAGAAGATACAGAAAGAGATAGACGAAGGCGTGTATGACGAGGTGATAGGCGAATAAATGGAAGCAGAAGAGATAGTAAGCGCAGTGGAGGAGGTTTTAAGCACGGAGAAGAAGAAATTCGTTGAGGGTGTTGACCTCTGCATCAATTTGAAGAATATCGATTTGAAGCAGCCGAAGAACAGGATCAATGTGGATGTCGTACTGCCGAAGCAGATAAGAGAGCCGGAAATTGCCGTTTTCGCCTCGGGTGAAGTGGCGTTGAAATCGAAAGAGGCCGGTGCGGACGTGATCGACCCGGAAGAGCTCAAACGGATGGACAAGAAGACGGCACGGCAGCTCGTGCAGAAGTACGATTATTTCCTTGCCGATACCGCTCTGATGGCGCTTATCGGTAAGAGTTTAGGTACTATTTTAGGTCCGCGGGGTAAGATGCCGCAACCGCTACCGCCGGGCGCGGATCCCGCGCAGATACTTGCGCGATTGGCGAAGATCGCACGTGTGAAATCGAAAACGACGACGATCTGGGTGAATATCGGCCGTCGAGACATGGATGCACGCGACATCGCGGAGAATGCCGCTGCGGTGCTCAAAGCGGTGGAAGCGCGGTTGGAACGCGGTTGGCAGAATATCGCGTCTGTTTACATGAAGACCACCATGGGTCCTGCAATAAAGGTAGCGTAGTGAGAGGTAAGAGATAAGAATGAAGAAGAAAGTCAAACGAGCAAAGCAATGGAAGAAGGAGCAAGTTGCTGATCTCAAAAGTCTGATGGACTCGTATCCAACGGTAGGCATAGCGAAGCTAAGGGGCTTGGGCTCTAACCAGGTGCAGCGGATACGGAAAGACTTCCAGGGAAAGGCACTGCTGCGCGTATCGAAGAATAGCTTGATTTCTATCTCGCTCACGGAGAGCGGCATGAATGGTATGGTCGATTTTGTCGACGATCAGATGGCGTTGATCTTTACCGATTCCGATGCATTTGAGTTGTATAACGTCCTGGAGGCGGGTAAGATCCCGGCGCCGATAAAGGCCGGTGCCGTTGCACCGTTTGATATCCCTATAGAGAGCGGCCCGACCTCACTCAGGCCAGGGCCGATCGTTGGCGAATTGCAGAGTTTGGGCATACCTGCGGGTATCGATGGCGGTAAGGTCATGATAAAGCAGCGTAAGGTCGCCGTGAAGGAAGGCGAAACGGTTTCACCACAGTTTGCGGACATCCTGGCTCGGCTGGGGATCCACCCGGTAAAAGAGGGTCTGGATTTACTGGCCGTGTATGATCGCGACGGAAACACGCTCTTCACACCGGACGTGTTGCATATCGATGTCGAGCAGTACGTGTCTGACGTGCAGGGATGCGTGAAAGCAGCGTTCTCGATTGCCACACACCTGAAATACAGCTATCCCACGCAGTTTACCGTTGCCGATCTGTTATACGAGGCGAGCGACAAGGCTACGAACGTGGCGCTAAAGATCGCGTATCCAACGCCGGAGACGATAAAGCCGCTGTTGCAGAAGGCGTATTTCCAGGCACGGAATCTTGCATTCAATGCTGAGGTATATACGAGAGAAACGATGCCGGCATTGCTTGCAAAGGCCGGTGCACAGGCGCAACGGTTAGCGTCATATACAGGGAGTTAATCCCGATTTCTCTTTTTGTCTGTTTGCATGCACACAGAACAGACACAACACAGGGACTCCCGGAATTTATTTTTTGTTCTGTTTTTCTATCTAGTGGGTCAACTTTTGTTTGAGATCTTGGCATAGATTCGGAAGAATGCGAAACTCATAAATATCTCCTCTGTCTTAGGTAAGCTGTGCTGAAGTGAAAAAAGTGATTAGTATGGCCGTAGCATACCATGCGGAATTCCATTACACGGATGATGGGAACAAACTGACACTCATCAGAACTTTACCGGATGGCACGCAAGATACGAGTGTCATTGATGTGGAGGAGATCAGCCAACTGGAAGAGCAGACCCGGACTTTTAGCTGGAACCAGTCTGAGATCCTCTCACGAGAAATCGGAGAGAAGCTTTTTGCTCTGCTCAATGGTGATAACCAGACATTGGTGCGCGCTCTTAAAGAAGCGGACGAGTGTGGCGAAGTGCTCCAAGTGCTGATCAGCGCAGAGGGACCCGTATCGAGCGTACCCTTTGAACTGCTTTATCATAAAAATTTCCTTGTGCCGTCGCGGATACATCTGATACGGCAGGTTTCTGATCGTGGCACGAGAAAATCCGTGAGACCTGAGAATCGACCGCTCAAGTTATTGTTCATGTCGTGCTCGCCTCAAGGACTTAATCCGGTCCTTGCATTTGAGAAGGAGGAGGACACCATTTTTGACGTCACGAAGGATTTACCGGTGGAGATCGAGATCGAGGACACCGGCTCGCTGGAGGGTCTTGGTGGACGGCTTACCACAACCGAATACGATGTCATCCATATCTCGGGCCATGCTGATATTGACAAACAGGGTAACCCGTTCTTCTGGATGGAGACGGAGGAGGGTCTGCCTGTCCGGGTCTTCCCGCCACAGCTATGTGAAAAGCTGAGTTTGAATCTGCCCCGGTTGATCTTCCTTTCCGGCTGTCGAACTGGAGAGATTCCCGAGCTTGCTGCTGCTATGGCGTTTGCACAGCAGCTTGTTGCCGAGCGCATTCCGACGGTTCTCGGCTGGGGGCTGCCGGTAGCGGATTCCGCAGCGCAACTCGCCGCAGCGAAGCTCTATTTCGAATTGAGTAGAGGAAGAAGCATACTGGGCGCTGTACACACAACGCGTTCCGAGCTTGTTCGGCATCATCCAACGCAGTGGTCTTTACTTCGTCTGTTCGCCGATGGTACACCGCTTGATGTGGCGTTAGTAGAACGGGGCCAGGAAAGGCGCCCAAAGCCCCGGGAACTTCAGTATACGTACCTCGAAGGCAGCCAGGTAAAAGTGCTCAAAGAGGGCTTTATCGGTAGACGGAGGCACTTACAACAGGGCATCAAGTGCTTGAAAAGCGACCGTGAAAAAGTCGGGGTGTTACTTTACGGAACCGGAGGCTTGGGGAAGAGCTGTCTTGCGGGTAAATTCTGCGACCGCTTTAACGACCACGGGCTGATCATCGTCCATGGTAAACTGGATGCTGTTTCGCTTGGTGCAGCCTTGAAGGAGGGATTTCTACGACGGAATGATGACCTGGGGTTAGCCGTATTGAAAGCAGAGAATGAAGAGCTGCCGGATAAGATTGAACGCCTGTGTTCTTCTGCGTTCCAGCAAAAACCGTATCTCATTCTGCTGGACGATTTCGAGAAGAATATGCCGCGCGCTAAAGAGGAGGGAGTGCTCGACCTTTCTCCAGAATCCGTGCCCATATTGGAAACGTTACTCCAGAATTTACCGTACAGCGGCAAGATGACGCAGCTCATCATCACCTGCCGTTATCCGTTTCCTCTCATCGTCAACGGTACGGATCTGGTAGAGCAGCATCTTGTCTCGATTGGCTTGACCAGTTTCCGTGATGCGGATGAACGAAAGAAAGTGGCAGAGCTGAAGCATATCCCCGGATATCCTATTCCCAAGATCAAGCAGCAACTGATTGACGCAGGACGCGGGAATCCCCGATTGATGGAAGCATTGGATATTCTCGTAGGCGAGATGAAGGAGAATCTGGATTATATCTCACTGCTCGGTGAGATAAAGAACAAGCAGGACGAATTTGTGGAGGGACTCCTTTTAAGAAAATTATTTGGGCTCCAATCTGAAGCTTTTCAAACGTTTCTGCGCCGTTCTGCCGTGTACCGACTGCCCGCCCTCAAGAAGGGGATACGATCGGTTTGCAGTGAGATACCGGAATGGGAATCACATTTAGAAACCGCAGTTCGATTAAGTTTGATGGAGAAGGATAGCTCTCTTAAGGATTATGTTCGGTATTGGATGACGCCGTTACTCCGCGAAGAGCTCTTTGGCGAGCTAGGCGAAGAAGATAAGCAAAAGTGTCATCAAACGGCAGTAGCCTACTATCAGGAATTACTCATGCAGGGCTTTGCGCCCGTGCTGAGTATAGAATTGATTGAGCATGCCCTCAACGCGGGACTGGATGCAATTGCGCTTGAAGAAAGCGGTGAACGGTTGCTGCCGTATCTACGTGGAACGCTCGCCTACAAAGAAGCATTAGCACTGGGTGAGCATATCCTTTCGCAGGTTTCCAGGCCCAAGAGGAATGAGAAACTAGCAGAATTCCTGTTCGAGCTGGGATGGCTACATGGTGATATGGGAAATGCCAAAAAGGCGATCGACAATTACGAGCAGGCGCTTGCCATCTATAAGGAGGTTTATGGCGATAAACATATCGATGTGGGTAAAATACTTAACAGCATCGGCTTGGCATGGTACGCGCTCGGTGAACCTCAGAAAGCGATCGAGTATTACCAGCAGGCTCTTTCTATTGCTAGAAAAGTGCATGGCGCTCGGCATCATACTGTAGCAACAACACTCAACAACATCGGCTCGGCATGGTACGCTCTCGGCTCGCCCACGTATTTCGCCAACGTCAGCACGGAGATAAAGGCGTTAATCGACCGGGCGGGCCTTGTCGCTATCGCGAACGACCACATGTTCAAACGCAAGGTGGGTGCCGCAGTCGTTGCGGTGCGACGCGCAGGCAGCATCCACGCCTTCAACTCCATCAACCACTTCTTCCTTATCAATCAGATGATCATCCCCGGCTCCAGCTACTGGAACATGGGTATGGGCCACAGCGAAGGCGACGTGGAACAAGACGAAGAAGGCATAATGATAATGAAAACGCTGGGCCAAAACATGGCCTGGCTGTTAAAGCAGGTGCACGAATAGCCCTCTCTCTATCTAAGTAAGTATGTTAGATATAGACTAAAGTGAGTTGCAATGGTGAACCGAGAAAAGGTGTTATTTGTACTAGGTCTGGTATTGGCGCTAACCGGGGCGTTCTTAATGTGGAATGGTAGTATCCTGGGAGAACGGACTATCCCTGCCGCGATTACGTTAGGGATTGTTGGGATAAGCCTTATAGCCACATCCAAGTTCCGGTTGCTGAAATAGAACTAACTGCCTGTGGTTGCGATCTTGAATCACTGAATCATGTACGGGCTCCTGCGTCATATCACTCGCTCGCTTGCTACGCGCGTTCGACGGACGTGAACCGCTCTATCTTCAGCCCCCTACACCCGTTTTCACCGTCATCGCGAGCGCACCTCGACCGCGCATACCAATGGGGTTAGCAACGAGACAGATAACGGCAATAAGAAGCTTGAAGCTCCCGCAGGTCCACATTGCTTGGATATATATATATATGTTCTCCGCTATTACAATGGTTACTGCTGTATGGCAGAACCAATTATAGCGGCTGCGGTGACAATGCCAGCTGTAAGAACAATCATGTCCCCTCCAACGAGTGCCAATCCTGCAAACTGCGCACCAATCTTAATCATCCATATGGTCAGCATAAAATAGATTATGCCAAGCAGGATCAGCACAACGGAGGCAACGATGGTTACAGCTAGATTGCTCAGTCCTTCTCCAACGCCCATGATAGCTAGCACCCCCTCTAAATAAAGCATATGCCGTAGCTATATAAATTTTTCGTTTGAATGCCCCGTTATGCACGTGTTCAAACTTATTTAGCAATCATCAGTTGCGTCGCCGCTGGGCACGTAACGCCGCCTACACGAAAATCTTGTTGCAGTTCGCTCTCTTAACTTGAGCTACCGCTGAAAACTTCAGATGAGCTGGTATGTTAGTTTCAATCAATCGGAAAACCCGCCTTTCTCGGCGGAAGTGAAGCGCTCTATCTTCAGCCCCTCACCACCCGTTTTCACCGTCATAGCGAGCGCACCTGTTATCTCCATCGCAGCCTTTATTCGCTCCCCAGACTTACCGGGCAGTACCAGAACTGAACCGACGCCACCCATATCGTCCGAGCCGCCTGCGCCCGTTACTTTTGCGCCCAGTGCACCCAATGACTGCGAGACCTTTACGAGCTCGCTCAATCGTCGTGGCACCACGCCTATTGCGTCTAATAAGCCGTGATTGATGTTCATCAGTGCGCCCAATCTCACGAGATCCTCGGCTTCGATCGCCTGAATTGCCTGCGCCGTTAGCTCGTCTGCGGCATCAAAAAGGGGATCGAATATGCTTGTAAAAAGCGCTCTTCGATCTTTAACACCTGCGACAAGTGTTTTCGTCTTCAAGCCAAGATCCGTTGCCTTTGTGCTATCCATACTCAGCGGGATGCTCCCAATGCTTCCCACCATCAAATCCAATTCGGGCAAAGGCAATCGCTTCACTTCGTTTCGCTCCACCAGTACATAGCCGCCATAGGTTGCAATTGACGTGTCAACCGGGCTCGCAGCGCCTTGTACCTGCTTCTCAACGCCGTGTGCATCGCTTCGTATTCCCTCTAAATTGCCCTCGACGCCGAAATATTCCTTGAGCGCTGCAATCGTCGCGACACAGGTCGCGGCTGAGGAGCCCAATCCGGCAGAGAGCGGTATCTCGGACTTTATTTCCAACTCCACGCCTTCGTTTCCTATGCCGTACCGATCTTCAAGGTACTCGATTGAGCCTTGGACGTACGCAAGCGCTTTTGACGCGGTGCTGTAATCCTTATACGGTCGTACTTCTTTGGGAAGCTCACGCCCGGGTTCTAAGTCCAGCTCCAGGCCGAATGTCGGTATATCCTCTATTCTTACGTGATACCCCTTTTTCTCTCTGCTCGAGGCCTCGACGGTGAGTCGGCGGTCAATAGCAGCCGCTAACGCGCGCTTACCGTAGACCACGAAATGCTCACCAAAGAGTATCACCTTCGCGGGAACCGATGCTCGTATTGCTTTCATTGTTCACACGTATAATTTCTTTTTCTAAAAAACGCTTTCCATTTTTATTTTAACAAGCGGCGGGGTTAATGTAAAACGCTAAACAGCTCGTGAAGTTTCTCTATGTGCACGTCACCTGCCGAGTTCCCGCCCACGCCCACGACAAAACAACCTGCAGCCTTACCCGCCTGATAATCCGTTCTCGTATCGCCCACGAGTACCGCATGCTCCGGCTGCACATTGAGCTGTTCACACGCCTTCAGCACGATCTCTGCATCCGGCTTGCCCCGTTTTACATCGTCGCCGGTAAGGATTGCATCGAAATGGTTGGTGAGCCGGAACCGCTCGAAGACCTCGGTAACGTTCGCTCGCGGCGTATTCGTTACCAGCCCGACCTTGAGCTTGTAGTCCTGTTTCGTACGGCGCAATACCTCTTTTGCACCGGGAAACAGCGCGATGAGTTCTATCAATTTTATCTGCTCACGAACGCAGTAATCAGCAGCGTTTTCATCCAACTGTAACGTAGCGAGGTTGTGACCCAAACCAGGCCCCCAGTACGTCTCTCTGAACGTCTCCCGGCTCATCTCATCCTTACCGTACGCTTTCAACATTTTCGCAAAGGCTTGATACCAGCTTTCAAACGAGTCTATGAGCACGCCGTCGAGGTCGAATAAGAGTGCTTCGATTTTTCGAGTGGTCATCGTATCTACTTAGGTAGTAATAGGTTAACAACACTTTTAACTTTTCGCGCGTGAAACCGCTGCAAAAAATCCCCAGAACTCTTTTTTAAGTTCTAACCTTTTCTTACGTTTGTATAATGCCCGAGTACTTCGATCTCAATGTCCATGCATATCCGGAAACCGCTGCGCCGGTAGAGGAACTACTCCGCGTTGCGAAACGATACGGCTATGCAGGCATCGCAATAACGAACCACGATGAGGCTGTCGTGCCGGAGCCGTTGGAATCAAATACCGTCTTCACTGGGGTTGAGATACACGCACAATCGGTTGTTGAACTGAAGCGGAAGATAAAGCGTTACTGGGGTAACGTGGCTTTAGTTGCGGTTCACGGCGGCGATGATAAAATAAACCGAGCGGCGGTGGAGAATCCAAAGGTGGATATTTTAGCGCACCCGTGCGGCGAGAAAGGCGAGAGCGGCTTGAACCACGTATTGGTGAGATACGCGGCTGATAACGGCGTTGCAATCGATTTCAACATGAATGCACTGATCCGGAGCAGAAGAGGCGATCGAGCACGGGTCATTGGAAAAATGCGGGATAATCTGAAGCTGGTGCGGAAATACAACGCCCCTATGATACTGACCAGTCATGCTCACTCCATATACGATTTGCGAGCGCCGCGCGAGCTGATCGCACTTGCAACGCTCTTTGGAATGACAAAAGAAGAAGCTACGAGCGCGTTATGCGATACTCCCCAGGGTATATTAGAGAAGCGATGGAAAAAGGAACGGGATGTGGAGGTGCTCTGATCTGAATGACCGCTGATATAGGGATTATCATGAGCGTGCTGCTTTACCTATTGCCTTCACTCCGCGAACGGAGACGGTATCTTCTCTTCGAGCTGATGGGTGAGCGGGAGATAGATAAGCGTGAATTGATGAAGGAGATCTGGAACTCGATCTATTCGTTATACGGCGATGTAGGAGCAAGTGAAAGTAAGCTATGGCTGATCAAGTACCATAGATTAGAAGACCGCAAAGAGGAAGAGTCAACCCTCATCGTGGGTGTCCTGCGCTGCGCGCATAACAAAGTCGAGGAGGTTCGGGCGTCGTTAGCGTGCATTCATACGGTAAATGACGCACGGGTGGGCATACGAGTAATAAGAACCTCTGGGTCGATAAAAGGCGCGTCTCGACGGCGTTGATTCCGGTTAACGACTAGACTAACTCCCTTTCAGCATCTCGATAAACATCGCTAAATCCCGCTTCGTGATAATTCCCACGATTGCCCCGCGTTCCTCGCCTTCTACGGCCAGAATCTGCTGCTTCGTGCTTATCATTCGTTTGAGTGCTTCTACAGCTCCGTCCTCCTGCGAGATGACCTCGCTCAGTCGATCAAGAGGCCGTAGTATATCCGCAACCGTTAACGGGTACCGTTGCTCAGGTGACAGCTTCTTAATTTCAGTGAACGTTACCAGCCCCTTAAATTCATTTCCTTCGCTCACCACCGCGTATTCCGCGTTTCGTTCCGCAAGCATCTTCTCCGTCAGCTCTGTAAGCGGCATATCTTCCCGAACGCTCGCGTTCTCTCTTCGCATTACTTGCTTTACCCGTATCCCTTCTAACGAGGCGAACGTGATCGTCGCGCTCTCCTCTTCGGTCGCTGCGATGTAGAGAAACACGGCGATGAGTGTTAACCACGGATTGAACGGCAATCGCACGTTCCCGGTCGTGTAAAGGATGAACGGGTCAGGCATAAAACCCACGATCGCCATTATAACGGCGAACGTCTTGCCCACGAAGACCGCTCGTTTCGTCGCTTTGAGGAATTGCATCCGTTTCGCAAGGAACGCACGTAAAACTCGACCGCCATCCATTGGGAACGCGGGTAACAGGTTAAACGTGGCTAAAACCACATTGAGAAGCCCGAGGCTGAACAGTAAAACCGTAATCGGGTCGTAGATGGCCTGATGTGCCGCGGTTAGACTGAAATGAGCAAGAAGGAACGCACCACCAAGGGCAAAACTCATTAACGGACCTGCAATTGCTATCCGCCACTCCTTCGCCGGCTCTTTTGGTAAATCCTCCATCATGGCTAAGCCGCCGAAGATGAATAGCGTAATGCTCCGTATCTGTGTTCCGTATCTCATGGCGACGTACGAATGGGACATCTCGTGGAGCAAGAGCGAGAGGAAGAAAAGAAACGCGGCTACAATCGCTAATGAATAGCGTAACGGCGAGGATAGGTACTCCACGTCGCCCAAGCCTACCGGTTCGGGGCCCCCTGCAAACATCACGACGAAGAGAGGGAATATGATTAAAAAGGAAAAATGCAGTCGTATCGGTATGCCTATAAGTCTACCAACTTGTATAGATGTTCGCATCGGTTCTTCGTTCGCTCAATCCGTTAATTATATATAGGCATCTCGCACTACATAAATAGCATTATGGAGATCCAATTGTCATCTTTGTATGGGCAGGATTTATATACCGATAGAGGGATTTACGTCGGTAAGATCGAGGATGTCAGTGTTGATATAAAGGAGAAGCGAGTTTCGGGCCTGGCCGTGAAGAGCGTGAATCCAAATGCATTCGGCGGGGTCAAGAAGAAGGGCGTGATCATCCCTTACCGATGGGTGACTGCGATTGGCGATATAGTACTCATAAAGCACGTGCGGAGAAAAGGGATGGAACGAGAGCGCGAGGAAGAAGAAGTTTAAAGGAGCGTTCGTTAGGATAAGATCCGGGCAGAGAGCGGAGATCTCAAGAACGGGACAGGGATGACAGGTCGGAACCGCGCGAGACCTACCATCAAGGATAGCAGGGATAGAGATTTCTACGCAGAGATAAGAGCTATTCCTCCTCTGATTGTGCGTGCTGACGGCCGGAACTTCAGGCATGTCCTACGTGACACTTTTGAGAAGCCGTATGACGAGCGATTCGCGAAAGGGATGGCTGAAGCGGCGGTACGCTTCTTCGAGCAGAGCGGATTCAACCCCACGCTTGCTTACCTCTTCTCTGACAAGATAAATCTTCATTTCACGCACGTCCCGTTTAAAGGTCGCATAGAGAAGCTGGATTCTGTAATCGCCGGTTTTTTAGCCAGTGCGTTGACCATCGTCCTGGATTTAAAAGACGCGATTGCCTTTGACGCGCGGATAATTCCCGTTTGCCATGATGACGATGCGTTGGCATACCTTATGCAGCGTCAGGCAGAGGCATGGCGGAATCATATCAATGCCTATGGCTATTACGGTCTGCAGGAATCCGGACTGAGCGCTAAGGAGGCTGAGAAGCGACTGAAGGGAATGAAAGCGGCAGAGGTGCATGAGCTGCTGTTTCGTCAGGGACTGAACCTGAATGAAACGCCGGCATGGCAGAGACGAGGGATTATAATCACCAAGGAGCAGTTCGAAAAGGCAGGGTACAATCCAAAAGCGGCGGAGGACGTTACCGTTGCACGCTACAAGGTGGTTCAGCTCTGGGACCTGCCGCTGTTCGGGTCTGAAAACGGAAGAACGTTACTGAATCCACTCATAACAGGGAAAGCTTTGCCGAAAGATCATTAAAAGAAGTTCCGATGGGCCCGAAGGGATTTGAACCCTTGACCGCCCGGTTATGAGCCGGGCGCTCTAACCAGCTAAGCTACGGGCCCCTCAATTTCTCAGTAGAGTAGTATAGCACCGATTCATATAAATATAGCTATACCGAGAAATCTGATTGTAGAGTCCAGAAATTATTTCGTCAGGAAGTTTCACCAAAACGCATGGTGAAGCTCACGGACAAAAAGATCAAATGGGCGGTTAATCAGGTGATCAAGAAAGGAGAAAGCACGGCGATGTCTGCCGCGATCTACGGTG
>DATKXZ010000048.1:0-10581 GCA_035528755.1 Desulfobacteria bacterium
CTCATATCAACTAATTTTACCTTTTTAGTATATAAGGTTTCGTCATCTTCGCACTAATCTAAACCCCTAATGATGGTATAACCGATATCACGTGTAGGGACTGGTAAGATGATTTTTAAAGAGAAAGCGGAAATAGTAATCGATGGCGGGCAATAAAGTCCTGATCGGAACGGTAACGTTAGAGTCGTTCTTGCTCTTCTTATTTGCGTTTATTCTCACCTTGATTGTTGGCAATGTGGCATATGTCGTCGTGAGAAGACTCCTCGACGGTAGGCTTTCCCGACGCAATTCCAAGTTACTCGCACGAGCAACGCACTATGCCGTTCTTCTCGGCGGGATCTATTTGGGCATACACCACGTGCTCGGTAAAGATTTAACCGCTTTTGCCGCATCGCTGGGCATCTTCAGTATTGCACTTGCCTTCTCTTCACAGCAAATCATACAAAATCTCATTGCGGGATTATTGATCGCGATCGAAAGACCCATTCAGCTCGAGGAATGGATCGAAGTCGGGGGCGCGCCAGAAACAGGCGTCTGCAAAGTGAAGGACATTACGTTAACGACGACGGTGTTACGGAATACAAACGGTCGGCTGATTTACCTGCCAAACTCCGCGTTGTTATCTTCCAGAATCATTAACTACACCAAATCAGGGTTTGTCGAACTTCCCGTACAGTTATCAGTCCCTTATGGCTCAGACCTTGAAAAGCTAAAGAAAACAATCCTGGAAGTTGCCAATGAAAATGCATGGATACTGCCGAATGTACCGCTCGAGGAGAAATCTATGATGACGCAACTCGTAGAAATGCCTCGGTTTAAACGATTCTTTGAGCCCGATTTCAATGTAAAAATGTTCGAACCGAAGATCCTGATTGCTGATGTTTCTGGATCTAAGATAACGCTCAGCATCCGAATTTGGATACGGGAGGTCAATAAAAAAGACGGAATCGTGTCGGAATTTTTGGATGCCGTGTTGAAGCGAATGAAAGAGGAGATTATTAACATGCCCGCTTAAGTTAGAATCGGACGGAGCAGAGCGGCGATGAGAAATCTTGACGTATCAGGAGCCGCATAGATAGTTGTACGATGGCTAAAAATACCACAAATGGAGCTACCAAAACAATCGGAACTTTGATCGCATCGAGCCGTTATCTCGTGCTGCTGGTCTTACTGGGGCTGGCAGTGCATCTTGTTCTACCACAGCTCACCTCGCTTGAACATTCTCTCCGGGTCATTAAGACCTTGGTCCTTTGGGCCGTTGCGCTGGCTGTTGTGGCACAGGTGTTGAGCTACCTAGGGAGCGGTTATCTGTTGCGAGAGATTGTTGCTATCAGCCATCAGCGGTTCTCCCTCGTGAAAGGGATTATGATTACCCTTGCCTCTTCCAGTGTTGGCGTGGTCGCTGGAGGTATGGTGGGCACTGCGGCCGCCACCTACCGCTGGATGCGCAGTAGGGGTGTTAGCTCAGAAGGTGCCACATTAGCAGGGATACTTCCCCTCCTGTTCAACAACGCGCTATTAATTTTAGCTGCGATCTTTGGTTTGATTCACTTGCTGATCGTGCACCAACTTTCGCCAATCCAATCGATCAGCTTCTCCCTGATCTTGCTGCTGCTGGGCGCCGGCCTTGGCGGAGCACTGTGGGGCGTTCGTCATCGTTCAGAATCCACTGCACTGGCGGTTCGAGTGGCCAGCCGCTGGGCCAGGATTCGCCGCAAGCCATATACATCAACGGAGACCGGAGATGCAATGGCGCGCCTCTTTAGTGCATGGGATGCCCTGCACGGTGGTGGATGGCGCGGCCCGGCACTGGGCGCAGCACTCAATACGGGCTTCGATATGCTGACACTCTATTTCCTCTTCCTCGCCGCTACGGTTCCTATCGGTCTGGGTGCGCTGCTCGCAGGTTATGGATTGCCGTTACTTTTTGGCAAGATGGCGTTCCTGCTCCCAGGCGGGGTTGGCGTAGTCGAGGGTACGATGGCTGCTCTCTATACCGGGCTTGGCGTGCCCGCGCCTGTCGTCGTTGTCGTTATTCTAACCTACCGCCTGCTCTCCTTCTGGCTGCCAACACTTCTTGGCTTTCCGATTGCGGCTTATTTACAGCACGCTGAGAAGGATCACAAAGAATCTATTCTTCCTTTGGTGCATTAGGTGATGCTGGATTGAAGCATCATTACGCGGCATAACGATCCGAAGTTTGATGGTAAAGGCGCCACGAGAGAAAATACGCTATTGCGACAGCTGCAACGCCACCTACTAACCAGAGAAGACAAAATAATGCAGAAAAGTTATTACTGCTCTTTGAATATCTTCGCAGATTTTTCTCGTTTAAAGGACTGCGGAATTATAAAGATAAATTCGAACCGACCTGGGATGATCGCTTTCTTGCATACCAGGGTGGCCCACTCGGGCTTTTAAAGGCAACCCTTGCACTGATTAAAGTCACTGAAGGCGGGGGATTTAGGGGTAAACAGGACGTTAACCTTTTGGATATTATCAAACTTTAGATACATTACATTATTTAAACATGGAATCCAAGAAAGATAGCAGATAACTTGGAAACCTGGGGGAATGAGGTAATGGCGAAGGAGTTTAAGAGGATAATAGTACCAACAGACGGCTCTGAGATAGCGAAAAAGGCAGCCAAAAAAGCGCTCGCTCTCGCCTTAGCTACGGATACAGAAGTCGTAGCACTGCATGTCATTCATATCCCGGGTCTGCCCACGCTCTACGCATTACCGGATGAACTGCCTTATGAACAACTGCACGCACTTATCCGGAAGGAAGGGCGATCATATCTCGATGAAATAGAAAAAATGGGAAAACAGATGGGCGTTAACGTTTCGGAAAAGCTCGTCGACGGTCATCCCGCGGAGGAGATCATAAAAGAGGCTCAGGAGGATGATCTGATCGTGATCGGAAGTAAAGGAAGGACCGCACTTGATTGACTCCTCATGGGCAGCGTTGCGGAAAACGTTGTGCGTCATGCGCATGGCCCGGTTATGCTTGTGAAATAGATAACGAGAGAAACGTCCACGCAGAAGATCTAAGTACCCATAAGTAAGGGGCGAAAAAAATGGATCGGGAAACGTTTAACACTAAGGTTATACCTCTGTTTGTGGTAAGTCTTCTCATCGCCACGGTTGGCGTCTTGTTAGGGTTTATTATTCCTCCTGTTCTTTTTATCCCTGTTGTAATTGCTGAATTTTTAATATTGCTTGCCGCATTCTTTTTCCGAAGAAGAGTGGGAATACCCTTGTGGATGCTTCTGCTGTTCACGTTACTGACTGGCATCACGACTGCGCCGATTGTTTACTGGGCTGGCGTGCAAGGGGGCACTCAAATAATTTTTGAAGCGCTCGCACTAACGACCGTGGTGTTCGGCTCTCTTGCCGGCTATGTCTATTTCACCGGAAGAGACTTTAGATCGATGGGAACGTTCCTTTTCTTTGCTTTATTTGGCCTTATTCTTGCTTCCCTGGTAAATATATTTCTTAACCAGCCTCTTTTCTCGGTAATCATTGATGTGGCAGTGCTGTTAGTGTTCTTGGGATTTGTGCTGTATGATATGTCGAAAATCCTCCGAGATTATTCCGAAGATCAAGTCACTGATGCGGTGCTCGCACTGTATCTGGACTTCCTGAACATCTTCATACGGATTCTCGAATTGCTTATCCTGTCAAAACGGAGGAGATAATCCTCACGGTATACAAGATTCCCACGTGTGTTGGGAGCATCGAGGAGAAATCCTGCGGTATCGGTAAACATAGCTTCGCTCATACCTCTCCAAAAACATGCTCTAAAAAATGCGAAGCTCTTGAGACAGCTACCCGCGGTGGCGATAGGTGCAGCTTACTAGACCGATTTTAAGACTTGCTATTTTTCTTCTTTCCGCTTTAAGACCTCTTTAACGGCTTCGCTGACCCCTTTTACGACATCCTTCACCAGTTCAGCCGCCTTATCACCTGCTTCTTTAGCGGTGTCCAGAGCGGCTTCTGCAGCATGCTCTAACAGATCCGTAGCTTTTGTACCAGCCTGCTGCGTCCCTTCAATTATGCCTTCGGCAGCCCATTTGGTGACCTCGGCAACCTCCCCTTCTGCCTTCTGGGCACCTTCGATGGCACCTTTCATCGTATGTTTTGATGCTGATTGCACGCGCTCTTTCGTAACTTCAGCTTCTGATAAAGCCTTCTTTACGGCGTCTCTTGTAATAGTAAACACTTTGTCCTTTACGTCTTCCCCTTTATCAATCGCTTTCGTTACCTCTTCTCTAACCGTTTTTATTACTTCGCTCTCCCTTTTTTCCACGACTTCCACCCCCTTATCTGTAGGAACCATAAGAAAGTGACTGACAAAAACTTTTCTATTTTTTGCCGTATTGAGCAATTTTTGTGATGGCGCTAACATAGTTGTTCTCACGAGGGAAGGGAGTCAAAATAGCTATTGATACCGCGTGGAAAAATCGAGGGAGTATTCAAAGCGTACCCGTCATCGCATCAAATATTTCCGGTGTCGGAGAAATAGCGAGAAGTGGCGGCCTGGTCTGTGAAAACGAGGAGGAACTCGTCCAACATATTACAAGAATACTGGAAGATGACGCGCTTGCAACAGACAGTCGAGAATAGGGGAGCTGCAGAGTTATAGAACCCTTACGACTCACCGAGGCTCTTTAACCACTCCCAGGCTTCCCAGAGATCCTTGGCATAGAAATCGGGCCCCGGCTTCCGCGTATTCTCGTTCTGATCCCGGTCGAGCAAGATGACCGGCATGCCAATTTGTTTGGGCCCGGGGACATCTCGATCGAAATTGTCACCAATATATACGGCCTCTGCAGGGGGGATATTTAAGAGATCGCAGGTAACAGCGAAAAGCCGAGGATCGGGCTTTTTAAAGCCCAACTCGGTCGATACGATCATATGATCAAAGAACTGGTTGAGGCCTAATATCCGCGCTTCTTCCCAGCAGTACACCTTCTGTGCGTCGGAGACGATCGCAAGGAAATAGCCATCTCTCTTCATTTCCCGTAACACGGGAAGCGTACTGGGGAAGAGCTGAAATCGGTCGCGACTGAGCAGCCGCTGCAGTTTACAACACGATTCTGCGATGATTGGACAATACATGCCCTCCTTTCTGAGAATATTCTGAAACACTACTTCGAGGTCTACCTCGGGATAGCGCTCATCACTTGTTCTGAGATAGTGCTCCTTTTCGAGTTCAAAAGCGGACTTCAATTTCTCCGCATCGATGGTTCCGCCGTAATACTGGAGGTAGAGCGAGAGATAGTAAAAAATCTCGTCTTTCCCTTCGTCGGTATGGATATCGACAAGGGTACCATAACAATCAAAGATCACAGCCCGTATTTTAGACATTTATATGCCTCCGTTATCAGATTGCTTCTATATGGCTTGTCCAGCCACGTATTTCTCGCTATTCTTAATAAGTCCAGCGACATATAAAGAGGGATCTTTCGAGTGACCGTATAAAAAAACTGCTCATCCCTATACCGAACGGCGTACTCCCACAAAAAATGACCGATATACGGTTCCGCGGCTAAACCATCGCCGGTACGCCACATAAAGTGATGCTTCAACTCGGCAGCGAGAAACCCTAAATCCCAGCAGCGATCCGCTTGTTTCATCTTATCCAGGTCGATACCGATCACTTCGTCGTGTTGGAAAAAGAAGTTCGTCGGGGTTGCATCGCCATGAACGGTTACTTCTCTATCGGCAAAAACGTCATTTTTGCCCCACCAACGGGCTGCATATGTTTCGATCTCGTGTCTTTGCGAAGAAGTTAAAGGTCCCTTGCTCAAGGAATGCACTAACTTACCCAGATACCCTCGGGCGAGATCGGGGGAAACCTGCTTGTCAGTCTCGCTACTACGATGAAGCTTGACAAAAAACTGGGCAAGATAGGTTAACTTATCAAAAAGTCGCTGGGACTCTCCTCCATAAATAGCTTTGGCTATGTAGTGATCGAGTACCTTACCGGGCGCCATTTCCGTCACGAGCAGGGCAGCAAGATCTTTATTCTTCCCCAATGGCGCGACGATACGATACGTACCATTATGCATGCCAAATTTTTCTCGTACGTGCTTTAGATTGAAATACCCCTTCTCTGCCCACCGCCATGCCTCGTCTGCGTGGACTGAATCCGATTCAAAGAACTTCCCCACTACCTTTAGCTTCTTCGTCCGTTCACGGAAGAGATAGACCGGCCTTTCATCAGAAAGCCGTTTCATCTCTATCCGCCCGTACGGGGGCGGCGCGAGCTGCGGGAATATCTCTCTCTTCAGATATAGGTAAATTGCCTTTTTATCGTACATTGATCTTTTCGTTATGGTTGTATTTGGCGTTAAACAAAATATAGAATTGAACATCTAAAAGATTTTGGCTATAAATAGCCCAACGTACTCGATAGGATGAGAATAACGTACTATGGCCACACACACGCACGTATGCTCAGCATCAGAGCGGGCCGCTCAGAACGGAGTTTTGAACTTTTACCTACACGAAAGGCGTGGGGGCAGAAGCAGGAAGGCGAAATCGTATAAAATCAGAACAAATGCGAAAGATTTAAGTTGTTCAAGAAATGATGGTTGAAACAAAGTACATGAGCTACACGAAAGGGCAAGCCAAAATAAAGGTTACGGAACTCGTTGAGCGATTTCGGGATAATATTGATGTTTATAAGAGATCAACGTATAACGAGACGCAGGTACGACATGAATTTGTTGATCCGTTCTTTGAAGTACTGGGCTGGGACGTGAACAATGCACAAGGCTATGCAGAGCAGTATAAGGAGGTTATCCATGAGGATACAATAAAAGTAGGACATTCAACAAGAGCGCCTGATTACAGTTTCAGGATTGGCGGTCAACGGAAGTTCTTTGTAGAAGCGAAGAAGCCGGCAGTGAACATAAAAGCGGATGTTAGCCCGTCATATCAGTTGCGGCGGTATGCATGGAGTGCGAAACTACCGTTGTCGATTTTAACGGATTTCGAGGAGTTATCGGTCTTTGACTGTCGAGTCAAACCTAAGCCAACGGACAAACCAGACATAGCGAGAATTAAGTACATTACCTTTGACGAATATCTCGATAGATTTGATGAGATCTACGATGTCTTTTCGAAAGAAGCGATACTCAAAGGCAGTTTTGATCGGTACGCAGAATCAACGAAAGGCAAGAAAGGCACTGCGGAAGTCGATACCGAATTTTTAAAGGAGATCGAGAGCTGGCGCGAGTTGCTGGCTAAGAACATCGCGCTTCGCAATCCTGACGTGACGATTTACGAGTTGAACTATGCGGTTCAGAAGATTATCGATCGGATCATCTTTTTGCGGATTTGCGAGGATAGGGGAATCGAGCCGTACGGGCAGTTGCAGACGAAAGCGGAATCCGGCGAGGTTTATAAGCACCTGTTAAATCACTTTAAACTCGCCGAATCAAAATATGACAGCGGCATATTCGATTTCGATGCGGATAGGATAACGCCCGCGTTGCAAATTGATGACAAGGTCTTGAAAACGATTATTCAGCATCTGTATTATCCAGAGTCTCCGTATGAGTTTTCCGTGCTCGGTGTGGAAATTCTGGGAAATGTCTACGAGCAGTTTTTGGGTAAGGTTATCAGGCTGACTGCGGGCCATCAGGCAAAGGTGGAGACGAAGCCGGAAGTGAAAAAGGCGGGTGGCGTGTATTACACGCCTCAGTATATCGTTGAGTACATTGTCAAGAACACCGTTGGTAAGCTGATAGAGGGGAAGACGCCGGACGAGATTGCAGAACTGAAGATTCTTGATCCTGCATGCGGTTCCGGAAGTTTCCTTATTGGTGCCTACACCTATTTGCTGACGTATCACCTGGATTGGTACACGAGAAACCTTTCTTTCAAAAAGAAAGCTTTACCAAAGAAATACAAAGCGGCGGTTTTTCAGGTAAAAGAGAACGAGTGGTATTTGACAACGGCAGAAAAGAAGCGGATTCTGCTGAATAACATCTTCGGCGTTGATATTGACCAACAGGCGGTCGAGGTAACGAAACTGAGTTTGCAGTTGAAGTTGCTCGAGCACGAAAGCAGGGAGAGCATCGATCAGCAGGTGAAATTAGGGCTGGAAGGCGCGCTCCCAAATCTCGATGATACTATCAAGTGTGGGAATTCGTTAATTGGACCAGATTTTTACGATGCACAACAGCAGGCAACTCTTTTTGATGAAGCGGAGATGAGGCGGATAAACGTCTTCGATTGGAATGACGATGTAAAAGGGTTTGGGAGGATTATGAAACGCGGCGGGTTCGATTGCGTTATTGGGAATCCGCCGTATGTGCGGCAAGAGATGTTAGGTGTGCAGAAGAAGTATTTTGAAACGCACTACGAGGCTTTTGTCCCAACCGCAGATCTCTATGTAAACTTTGTCGAAAAAGCTCTTACACTTACTAAACCCAGTGGCCGTTTTGGCTTTATAGTTTCAAACAAATGGATGCGTGCGCGTTATGGTGGCAAATTAAGACGTTTAGTCAAGCGTTTTGAAATTGAAAAACTGGTAGACTTTGGCGAGTTGAACGTATTCCAGAAAGCTGCAACTTTCCCGCTGATAGTGATTATTACTAAGAAAGAGCCAGGCACAAAGCCCTGGTACGCACCAATAAAGTGTTTAGACTTTTTGGACCTTTCTGAAGAAGTGAGAACCATTGGCTATGAGCTTGAGAATGGCGCTCTTGCTGATGAAGGATTCCGCCTTATTACTGAGGATGCCCTGAGGATATTTGACAAGATGAAAGCGATCGGTGTACCTCTTGGTGAATATTGTAGAAACACCATACGGCGTGGAATACTAACCGGTTTTAACAAAGCGTTCGTAATCGACCGGGAGACCCGAGATGACTTAATCGCAAAAGATGCTCGTTCCGCAGAGATAATCAAACCTTTCATCATAGGCGATGATGTCCGCAATTACCAAATTAATTTCAGAGAAAGATATTTGATTTTAACAAAGATGGGGATTCCTATTATGCAATATTCGGCAATATTTGAGTACTTAAAACAGTATCAGAAACAGTTAGAAAAACGTTGGGATAAAGGTGATCATTGGTGGGAATTACGAGCTTGCAACTACTATGATGAATTCAAGAAACCGAAAATAGTATGGCCAGAAATAGCAAAGGAAAGCCGTTTCGCTTGGGATGACGGTTCATATTATTACAATAAGACTTGTTTTATTTTGCCTTCAGAAGAGTTTTATTTGTTAGGTATTTTAAATTCGAAATTAATTTGGTCGTTTCTCCTAAGAACTTGCTCTGTATTAGGAGACCCAGATAAAAGAGGACGTTTAACCCAGCAAGCAGTCTATGTAACCCAAATTCCTATTAAGAAAATTGATCTCTCCAATCCAACAGAAAAAGCGCAGCATGATAAACTCGTTTCTCTCGTTGAGAGTATGCTCGAACTAAAGAAGAAACACCACGATGCGAAGATGGAGCGAGACAAGGAGCTTTACGAGCGGCAGATGAAAATCGTGGATGCGCAGATTGATAGGCTGGTTTATGCGTTGTATGGGCTGACGGATGAGGAGATAGAGGTGGTGGAGCAATCACCATAAAAAATAGTCACGGGAATAAAGCCGAAAACCCGAAACGGCATTCTGAAAAGAGCTGGCCGAAAGAGTGCCCTTGTGGACCTGGAACATCACGCCGACCCCTAGAAGGGGACGATTAGGTAAACTTCCGTCCTCAAGCGGCTAGAAAGAAGCGTTTTGCAAGCAAGAAGGGTATCGTAGCTGAAGCTGAGTCACGCTCGAGAAGACATACCTCGGGGACAAAGGGCGAGAATCCCGGTGAAGGCGAGAAGCAAACGTTACTTTGTGCCCACGACTCATCTCAACCAGTGCTGTTCCTCCCGCTTCGATATGAGCCACACTTTTTGAGCAAAGCACCTTTTTGATTGTCAATCTCACGTGAGTCTTCCCATCACTACCCTTAGCATCCTTTTCCTTCTGAATCTGGACCACATATCAACTAATTTCGGATATCGTGAGTGTGACACCGACATGAAGCTTTCGATTTGGACCAGATAAAGTCCAGAAAAGATACAGACCTTCCAAAGTAACTTCACCTATCTGACGAGAAAATGTAGTCCTGGCCACTCAAATTTGGTCTGTACATTCAGCACCCAATAAATTGAGAGCCCCACTTTTACTGTACACAAGATTTTTATAATAACCGCACCTAACCAACGTAACAAGGATGAAGCGAATAGAAGAACTGGATGCGTTCATTATAAAAAACGAAGAGCTAAAAGCGACAATAGAAGCGATTGGCTGGCAGGCGTTCATTGCAGAGATACGAAAGGGGTTTGAGCACAGCTCGTTGGGGTACAGTGTTACACCCTCAAAGGTGTACGTTACTACGGACGTATCTGATATGCGATGCATGCCGTTCTGTTGAGTCCTAATATTATTTCGCCTACTATCCATAAGACCTTTCACATTCATAAACGTACCTCCTTTTAGTTCCACACGAGGAACATTCCAAGGATACTCCCGATGCTCAGTTTCCTGATAAACGCCTCATCTGGGGTT
>DATKXZ010000049.1:0-17069 GCA_035528755.1 Desulfobacteria bacterium
TCGCTCGTATCGGCATCGTTTACGCTTCTTCTGCTTCTTCGGGTTCGATCTCGCCAGCCCTACCTCGAGCAGATGCCGATGGATCTTATTTTGCGGTATATTCCGCTTATAATACCTCTGTATGTGGTAACGAAGCAAACGAGCCCCTAAGAATGACTCGTTATAGGCTGCTTCAATTATCCGCTTCTCCTCCGCGCTCAGAGGAGTCCGAGGTCTTCTTTTCCTATCAAGCACCGGATATTCTCCTGTTTCCTTATAGCTCTTCCCTCACCAGTTGCTGTATTCTTCTTGCGGAGACACCATATATCGCTGCAACCACCGCTGTGCTCTCTCCTTTGTTGATTACCTGTTTAACAGCCCATTTGATCTTTTTGTCCGTGAGCTTCACCATGGATTTTGGTGAAACTTCCTGACGAAATAATTTCGGGACTCTACAAAGCGGGCGAAGATGGTCTTTATAGTGGAAGCCTCGCTGCCAGGGGATTTAAAAAGTCGTGGAATCACTGATTGAAACCGGGCTTTCTCAGGTAGAGCTGATGGGTGAGATCTTAACGGTGATGGCGGAGCTTCTGAGAAGAGACGGCCGCTTCGATGATCTTGCACGGGAAGTAACACGGTACCGGGAGATCGTCTTCAAAGAGGATCGCTGCATAATACCCTTCACCATGACAGAAGCGAGGGCGGTTATGAGCACAGCACGATGCGGAAATGGCGGAATACCATAGAACGAAGGTTAGAGGCGCAGCAGTTGTAACGTGTCGTGTAAATTCGGCATGACGATCTAAACCGAATAGCAATAAAAGACAAAATCGGTGATACGCTATTTACGAGGTAACGTTAAAGCTGCGAATAGTACCTTTAATTTAAATAGACAGTGAGCCAATAGATAGTCCGTAGATCTATGGGGGAAAAAGTAGACGAGAAGGAAACCGTATTTGAAGCGGTAGAGAAGCACGGTGTGAAATTCATCGGACTTTGGTTCACTGATATTCTGGGCAGATTAAAGAGCGTTTCAATTTCAGTAAGTGAATTAGAAGCTGCGTTTGCGGAAGGCATGGGCTTTGACGGTTCGTCGATAAAGGGATTCGCCCGGATTGACGAGAGCGACATGCTTGCAAGACCGGACCCAAGCACCTTTCATATGGTTCCGTGGAGACCGAAGAAAGATGCGGTTGCGCGGATGTTCTGCGATATCTTGCAGCCTGATGGCAGCCCGTACGAGGGCGATCCGCGGTATGTATTGAAGCGGAACTTGGCGCAATTGCAGAAAGAGGGGTACACGTTCTATGTCGGTCCGGAGCTCGAATATTTCTACTTGGAGGACGATAAGAGCCTGGAAGTGCTGGATGAAGGCGGCTATTTCGACTTGATGACCCTGGATGCAGGGAGCGACATACGACGGGATACGATCGTAATGCTCGGCGCGATGGGCATCAAAGTGGAAGCAGGCCACCACGAAGTTGCGCCGTCGCAGCACGAGATAGACTTGAGATACACCGATGCACTGACGATGGCGGATCAGGTGATGACCTATCGAATCGTGGTAAAGGAGATAGCCAAGCAGCACGGCTGTTATGCCACGTTCATGCCAAAACCCATCTTCGGTGCGAATGGTTCAGGCATGCACGTGCATCAATCGTTATTTAAAGGCGAGCGAAACGCATTCTTCGACCCGAACGAGGAATACCAACTGTCAGATATGAGTAAGAGATATATCGCGGGATTGTTACGGCACGCGCCTGAGATAACCTCGGTCACCAACCAGTGGATTAATTCGTACAAACGGTTGGTTCCGGGCTATGAAGCGCCGGCCTATATTACCTGGGCGCGGCGGAACCGATCAACGCTCGTCCGAGTGCCGATGTATAAGCCGGGGAAAGAGACAGCAACGCGCGTGGAATTCCGCAGCCCCGATCCCGCATGCAATCCATACCTGGCATTTTCCGTGATGCTCGCGGCGGGCTTAGCGGGCGTGAATGGCAAGTACGAACTGCCGACTCCGACGGAAAAGGACGTGTACCTGATGAGCGATGAGGAACGTGAGCGCGAGGGAATAGAAACGCTACCGGGGAGCTTGATTGAGGCGATTACATTGACAGAGCAGAGCGAGCTGGTACGAGAAGCGTTAGGCGAGCACACCTTCCGGAATTTCATCATGTCCAAGCAGGTGGAATGGGATCGGTATCGAATAAACGTGTCGGAATGGGAGCTGGAGGAGTACCTGTCGGTGTTGTGAGGGGATTTTTGTGATCGTTGGGAAAAAATTATCAGAGGCGAAAAGATGAGGGGGCGTTGAAGGCGGTAGCAATTCGAGTTGCTGTTAACAGCATATCATGTTCGGGAAGAAAACTCAATAGTTAAAAATAATATATTATAGGATGAGTATAGTAATAATGGTAAAATCAATGATGGTGGAGGTGTCGGATGTCAACGAAGTTCAATTAAAGGGTAAGCATATCCAACATCCAAATATTCCGGAGAAATATGAGCTAATATTAAATATTCGCTATGGTGAGGGACTATTAAAATACCAAAAAGGCAATTTAACGCATAATGTAATTATAAACGGCTTTTATCTCCTTAATACTGAGCGTGCAAAATTCACATTGCAAAGTAAAGGGGGTAGTAATAAGTATGTAGAGATAATGGGGGAAATAAAGGATATAAGGTGTAATCTTCCATCGGGTGTCAAAATAATTGCGGAGTTAAGCCCTAAAGAATTTTGGGAAATTGATAATTTACTTGGTGGTCATGATATTGAGATAAGCTGGACTATTGATGGTTATGGATTTGTGTTTGAAGAGTTTATAGTGAATTGGGATAGAGATGAGCTTGGAGAAAATGAGCTTATCTCTCAACTAGACCAATTAGTTCCTATTTCTTTTAAAAGTGTTAAGAGATATTCCATTTCACATGAGGTTTTTGTTAAGAATGTTTTGGAACCTGTAGATAGATTCCAAAGGGAATATATTGAAATACCCTTTCCAACAACAGAATTGCTTGATAGAGCTCCTTCTGATCTAAAACCCATAGCGGAGTTTATTAAAGGACGGCTTGAAGAATTAAAAAATGTGCAGAGAGATCTATCAAGTGCTAAAACTTCACGGGATTATGCTAATGTAATAGTTGGAACAAGAAAAGCAATAGAGGTTAAGGGGGTATTAGAGCAAAGCGAAAATATACTCGCTGAAAAATTGTATTGTGATGGTGGAATTCTTTCTGGAGCTGGAGCACAGGAGAGAGCTAAGGAACAAATTAAAGATCTACTTAAAATTTATACTCTACTCTTTGATTTAGCTTCTGGTTTGGGAGTGCATTCTACAACCAGGGATAAGACAAAACCTCTTATAGCTAATCCAGAAAGATCTGATGCAAATTATCTATTACTGATGGCGATGCTGACATTGGGCTACTTAGCAGAAAAACTGCGTAGAAGTATCGAAACAACATAGCAGATGCATTTTCACTCCTCCGCTTCCTTAGCGATTTAGAGTTCCTAAGCATTAGCGATTAATGCAATCTCTAAAGCAATAACTGCTGATTCCCGATATTCACCTTGTTCAGATATTTCTTCGCTGTTTCGTAGCACTTGAACACCTGCTCTCGCGGTGTGATCAGCATACCCTGCATGTAGAAACTTGGGTGGAAGACAAGCAGTGAATACGGTATGTCAGGATTAATGCTCGCGATAAATTGAGCGATCTGTTCCACTTCCTGCTCATCGACGTAAAACGGCACGAGCAGTGTCGTCGCGGTGAGCACGGGAGGATCAGATTTCTCAAAATAGTTAGTAGCGATCAATTCAAAGTTCTCGTACGCTCTTGCGTTCGATACGCCACTTAACGCAACGCTGAGGTTCTGATCAAAGGCTTTGAGGTCGAATTTGACGAAGCCGCCGCTTTTGAACGAGAGTTCAGCCGCACGCTTCACGAGCGTTTTGTTGCCACAACCGTTCCATTCCCAGCAGATCCTTACCTCTTTCTCCGCTAAGATCGCTTCGGAAGCGCGAAGCGCAAACGGGAGCTGTGGTTCCGGGCTGCCACCGAAATAGCAGACACAATATGCGTTTTCATTTTGGGTCACGCGTGCAACGAAGTCCTTTACGCTCACGGCCTTAACCGTTCCGAACTCCTTATGCGAGGCGTTCTGACAGAAGATGCAATCGAAGTTGCAGCCGTAGAAGAACACCGCGACGTTCTCCATTCCGTATCGTGCAGAGCCGGGACAGAACCACGCGGAGCAGCAGTTGGTCGGCAATGTGTCGCGGTACGCGTACAGTAACGCCTGGTTATGCGGCACTAAGGACTTTAATTTACCGTCAACGTTCGTTTTCAGGCCGCAGTAGCTGCGCTCACCGTCCTTCAGCACGCACTCGTTCGAGCACAAATTACAGCGCATACCTCCCTCACTCTGTGGCGGCTCTGCTGGAAGACCGTAGTTCGCTCTTATTTGCTTGTGGGCTGACTTTGCATAACTCAGCGCCTCTGCTCTACCTCTACGTATGCAGTCAACACAGACCTGTAACAATTCTGATGCGTTTCCTTTACCGCAGAGCACGCAATCTCGCATTTGCACACCACCAATGTTTGTCGAGGCGTGGGTTTAACTCGACCAAAAAAAAGAAGTCTGTGTTTAGTGAGCGGGTTATTGTACCGCCAACTTATATTTCTCCGCGATTGCTATGAACGCCTCGCTGAGGTACTTGATCTTGTTCCAGCTCAGCCCGTAGGTATTGAGCTTCCACACGCGCGTCGACCCCGCGAATTCACCCACAATCTTCCGCTTCTTCAACTCATCGCTGAGGAAATAGCCTCGTCGCTTGTGCGTCTTCGCTATCTGATCGAAGCTCTCACGCGTGTCAACCCTCGAAAGTGTGTGCTTACGCGGATATTCACTCACACTCTTGTTACCGTTGATGCGCAGGAACTCGTTGATAAAATAATTTGATTTCTTTACCTCATCGTCCCAGTGCTGCACACGCTCTTTTAACGCGGGGAACGAAGCCATCATCGACATAACCGTGCCGCCCATCAGCGTGCAACCCAGCATCTCTGGCTCTTTGTTCGCGAAGCTCCTGCCGGTAAGATCCCCCATAATGCGGCTGCCTCTGAACACCGTGGGCGCCCATTCTTCCGTCGTAGCGAGGACGCCTGATGGCGCGACCGCAGCCATGCCCTTGTGCCCGGAGCCGACCACGAAATCCGCGCCGAGCTCCTTACCGTTTACTGGCATCATCCCTACAGCGTACGCGCCGTTGCAAAGAAACGGGATGTCATACTCCTTCGCAACCTTGCCCACGCCTGCAACGTCATGCTTGTTACCGTAGCTGTAATCGATAAGCTCGATCATGATGAGCTTTGGCAGTTTACCGGTCTCCGCGTTCGCACGTTCTATTGTGTCCGCAACGGCGTCGCCTGTGACTATGTGTGTATCTCCGGAAGGCGCTTCTTTTACCACGCCACCTGCGACCTCAACCGCCAGGAATTCCGTATAATGCGCCAAATCCGAGACGATCACGACGTCGCCTTTCTCAACGAGCGAGGACGTAACAGCCTGGAAGCCGCGTCTCGCACCCGGTACAACCCGCGCTTCGTCCATGCCCACGAACTCCGCCAAATCCGTATGAAACTCGTCCACTGGCGGTTTCCTGATCTTATCGAGCCTGCCTGCCAGGCACAGATCGCAGACCGAATAGCCATCGCCGTACGCAATAAGAGCCTTTCGCGCTTCCGGCGTTAATCGCCCGCCTGCCTGGATCGGATTGATATTGATGAACTCCTCCTCTCTCGTCCGCAATTCAAGCTTTGGGGTAATTTGTTTAACGGGATTGCCCTTACCCGCTTTCAATTCCTCAACGATACACTCGACGCGAGCTACACCGTCTGCAAAGTGCGCTTCTTCCTGTTCGTCAAGTCCTGACGGTAACGCCTGCCGGTAAAGCTCCCGTAAGTCCTCCAGGGCGAACAACGCCTCGTATATCTTCCGTGCTCTTATGTCCATTCCTCTTAATCACCATTATCACTATATTTTTCAATAAACGTGACGCTCAATATACACTTAGTCTCATCTAGGGATCGCAACAACTGTTGATTCTCTTTTATCGTTGGAATAACTTC
The DNA here is from genome assembly GCA_035528755.1 of Desulfobacteria bacterium. GTDB lineage: Archaea > Halobacteriota > Syntropharchaeia > Alkanophagales > Methanospirareceae > JACGMN01. The sequence goes on from DATKXZ010000049.1 coordinate 6,117, forward strand.
TGGATGAAGTGAAAGTATCATAAAGAAAAAAATATCCATCACTCTGTTTGTAAACTCCATGCATTTGTAGAACAGCTCTTTGTTAAAAGCTAAAGTAAAACGATAATCTATCTCTCCCTTCTCGATGGTCGGTCTTAGCTCTTCGTATGAGCTATGGACGTATTTAGACAAATCAGAATATAACACTTTCAACTCTTTTTTATGCTCTAAATCAGTTCTATCGATCAATCTCCCTCCTATCAACTTATCTAATGCTCTTATAATCTCTAATTTGCATCCCATCGTTGCCTCTAGATGTTCTCCATCGATGTAATATGCTTGAAGAGCAGATTCCAAGATGTATCTGAGTTCTCGAATGGATTGGTGATAATTGCCTGATAAAACACTGAAATGTAGCCAAAAAAGTTGTTTCGTGAGTTCAACGAATCGGAAGAATAATAGACCGTTAAATTTATCAAATTCAGATAATGAACTCATGAAAGGCCCAGATAAGTCTATCCAATTAAGATGATGCTCTACCCAGGTGACATAGTCTTCTTCTGGTATCTCATCTTCAGTCTCTTTGCGTATCTCTCGAGCCATCTTTATTAATTCATCAAAGAGGCTGTCACGATGTTTTCCATCTGTTTTGTTATTGATCATATGTCCCTACTTCCATATCTTCCCGCTTTCGCCTTCATTAATTTTTGGGCTTCTATAGCCTCATTTTTCAACAAGCAACCTCTTTTTTATATTTAGCCTTCTGCTTTTTTCATCGCGGGTCTTACAGGTGGTACTGGAGAGGCATCTATAGATCCCTTTAGAATCGTTCGATTTTATTATCTTAATTTTTAAAAATAGAATTCCATCCTAAAATAAGGGGGCTATGAAAATGATTGACGCTTACGACTTCGGCAGGATCGTTATCAATGAAAAGACGTTTACAAGCGATGTCATAATCTTCCCTGATCGGGTTGAAGCGGATTGGTGGCGGAAAGACGGACACGTCCTTCACATCGAGGACGTCGAATCGATCGTTAAAGAGAAGCCCGAGGTGCTCATTGTCGGCACGGGCAAATACGGAGTAATGACCGTACCATCGCAAACGCGCGAATGGATCGAATCAAACGGGATAGAATTGATCGTTGAGCCGACCGATCACGCGTGCAAAGTGTATAACGAAGTCTCAAAGGCCAAAAAAGTCGTCGCTGCGTTACACTTGACCTGTTGATGCACGTTCTTCCTGAAGCAGAAAGAACCTGCTGCACTAAGAAAGAAGGCTTAGAACTATGATTAGTGGTGAGTACAACAAATACAACACAACACAACTCAGCTCAACTCAACGGTAGCGGATGGATAAACCTTTAAATTCACTGGTATACTCCTCCCAGGTAACCTCCACTGAAGAAACCTTCGCGGCGGGCGGCCCATAATGGCAGTAGTCTATTAACTCTTCCACTTTCGACTTTTCGCCTTCGAATACCGCTTCCACGCGGCCATCCTTCAAGTTCCGTATCCAGCCCTTCACACCTCGCATGACCGCCTCTTCTCGTGTCGCATAGCGATAGTAAACACCCTGCACGCGTCCGGTGACAACCACGTGCGCTCTTGCTTTCGTTTCCATTTTTCGGGTAGTCGCTTGCCTTTCTTACTCAATGCACTCAAACGTATTATCGTTTAAATACTTATGCCTAATACAAGTCATTTATGGCGTATGAAGACTATTGAGATCAAAGTCGTCCCCAACTCGAATACGGATGAAGTAATCGAAGGCGATCCGTTAATCGTGCGAGTAAAAGCGCCTCCGACGAAAGGTAAGGCTAATAAAGCGGTGGTTAAGGTGCTATCAAAATACTTCAATGCCGACGTGCGGATCGTTTCGGGCGCAACAAGCAGGAAGAAGATCGTGGCGATAGAAGCGGCTGAATAACACGGAATCCGTAGTGCTGCAGTTAGAAGAGAATCTCGATCAATTCAGGCTGGAGATGTTGCTGCATGCCAAGCACTACGGGGTTAGAAATAGCTACTTTCGATCAAGATTTCGAACGAGTTGATTTCCTAGATAGAGGTTGTTACACCTTAAAGATCAACCGGGAGAGTGACTGTGGGCTCATGTGTGCGAAAGACCGTAAGGGATAAGTTGCGTGTTATTAAAGTTGTTAAGGTACATAATATGGCGTATGACGGGGTGAAGCAAGAAGTGCTAGGCTATTGGCGTATCAACACGAAGTTGTTGAAGATTTAGACTTGGACTACAACTTTGTCTGGCAGATTACCGAGGAGTTGAGGGTGGAAAAAAAGGCTCGATGTGATCGAATGACAAGAACCTACACCAAGGAAGGCGCTACAATTGTTGGCGATGTTCTGTCGGCGAAGCGCGTACTATCTCTAAGCCGCAGGTCATCGTCAGAGCAGGTAGGCACAAAGCACAACGGATAATCCTCCGGCCGAGAGAACGCACGATGCAGAATAGAGAAAAAGTTCGATTTGTTAGGTAGGTAAATGCCGCAGTTTCCTTGCTGCACAAACCTTCTCGTTACACGGTTTCTCTTCAAAATACTTTCTCTATACACGAAAGACTCCAGATTAGTAAACAGGGAGGAATTACTAGAGTAATGCGCTCTCATACTCAGGGCTCTCTGTGCGTGCTCAAAAGGCCGGCTAATCCTGAAGATGCACGAGGCTATTCAATTCCCGCACAGGAACCGTTCCAGCAGCTCTGGCTCGACCTGCATATTCAGGAAGCTTAAGGGCTCGGTCTTCTCGTAAATACGCTTCAGGTTCTCCCGCTTCTTGAACGACGCCAACTTTTTTAGTTCCTCGATCCGCTCTTTCGAGAGCTTTTTCGTTTCTATTAATCCCGCGGCCTCCGCGCGCTTCAGCAAGTCCTTACCCGCGTCGCTTCGCACGATCACCGTTGACCAGCCGTCATCAGAGCCTATTGAGCCAACGGAAACGTCAGCGAACTCAGCTGCAAAGTCGTAGCAATAGTTGCACGCTTCTCGTGCGTACGCACGCATCTTCCGTACCGGCATCTTTAGCTCATCGCCCGACTTCGTATAAACGATGAAGCTCCCTTTCCGTATATTGAATTTCTCGACGTCTTCGAAGCTCGTGCCCAATGCCTCCAGCGTTTTGGTGAGCATCGCCAAATCAAACGTTTCCGTGCAGAATAGCCCGATAAGAAGCTTCACGCGGTCAGCGCCGACGTCAAAGCCTTTTGACAATTGGACCTTCCTCATGCCCTCGATGTGACATGGCAATCCAACAAGGGCGATATTTTGGTAGCCTGCCTCGAACGCGTCAGCCACTCCTAATACCGACGGGCATTGCGTGTATTTCGAGCCGGCGGCGGCTAATATGTCCTCCTTCGTCGTCGCAACGCACGGTTCTGGTTGCCACGCCTTTTCCTCTGCGGTCTTTGTGACAACTGCTGCATCGATCTCGCCCTGTTCAAGTAGGAAGAGAAGCAATGCGGATATAACCCCGCCATCCTGAGCCTTATCGATAACCTCAGTATCAGTAGCTCGTGCGGAAAGTATATCGCCCTGGTAATAGCCTAACAAACCGTCCTTTCTCACATCGCCAAATACCGCTCGGTCTACCTCGAACGGAGCAAAGAACGTTCGTGGACAGAAATCGTAGCACGCGCCGCAGATCTCATAGCATTTCTTCTTCGTCTTCGGTAGTTCATCCTCGTACGTTATGTACTCCTTGCAAAACGCGCCACACGTCCCGCAGTAGCAGCACAGCCCGTTATAAATCACTTCCGCCTCTAAATCCGTTAGATTCCCTTTTTCTTTTACCATGGTTCCGTTTCTGCCCTCTTACCTCCGCTTTATGCTCCCCACCACGCGATTCAGCATGGCCTTATACTCCTCCTCCTGGCGCGGTGTAATGTTCGCAAAGCCCATTCGCGCGTTCGGATGGTAATAGCGATCAATCGAGACTGCACGAATCAAGGGATCGGTCGCAAAGTTCTTTATGCAGGACAGCATCTGCGATGCGTAATAGTACGTGATGCCAAAGAAGATCACGAAATCGTAATTGCCCTTACCGTCCAGGCCCTTCCAGTTCGGGTCTCGTAAACAGTTCGTGAGGTCATGCAAGTTGTAGTACTGCACGTTCTCGCTGTAGCCCTTTTCTACAAAGCCCTTTATGCTGTGGCCCGTTGCGGCTATCGGGATCCCCTTCTTACCCAGTTCTATCGCGATCTCCACAAAGAACCCGTCACGCAGGATTTCCGAGCCAACAACAAGCAGCGGCCGCTTCGCGCTTGAGATGTAACTCCCGATTACTTCCGGTGCGACCACCTCGCCCGTCTCAGGACCCGGGATATTCGCCACGTCAAACGGTATTTCCGTTACCATCTTTACACTCCTCTATACTTACTTATTTCCTCTCCCGTACCAGCCGTTTCAAATTCGTCGGGTTGAATGAAGGGTCGTATCCTCGAATAGGCCCTTCTAATATCCGTTTCGTCTTCCAGTCGATCTTCCACTCGTGCTTGTCCTCGAGTATCTTCATCAATTCGGTCTTCTTCGCAATGGGCAGGTCTGTGGCACTCCGGACGAAGAGGTGCCAATCCTTCGGATAGGTATTGAGATACTTCAAGCTCAGGTCAATATAATGCGTCAGCTTTACAGAACGCCCACGGTCTGTATCAGATGGTCGGAAGCACATTTTTGCGATCATCGGTAATGCTTCTTCCACCGTTTCACACGCCACGAGTAAATGCTGCGGTCCCGGCTCACAATAAATCTCTGAACCATCAGTGGCATCTATTATCTTCCAATCATCTTTCAGGTCTGCGCGACCGAGGAAAGCACGCCGATATTTCGTACTATGCGGCCCAACCACAGCAGGAATACCCAGTCTATTAAAGCCCGTCGCGATCGAGGCAGCCTTCTGTGACATCGCGCCCCACGCAACACCGCAGGCGCCGACTCTGCTCAGAATGTAATCCGCGATCTCCTCGTAATTCCCGCGCAGCTTTCTCCCCGCAAATATACTCGCTATCTTTATTGCTGCATCGTGGATATGCGCATTGGAGACGCACGAACCGATGTTGAGCACACCACCGCCGTCGAATCTGCCGTGATGCTGCTCGTACAGCGATTTCCCCTCCTCATCTTTCCACAGCGCGGCATCAATCGCCATGCAGCCTGTCAACGTAACGATATAATTTCGTTCCGCAAATTCCTTGACGATGAGCCACGCGTCCTTTGTCCCCTGCGGATAATTGCCACACCCTATCGGCGCAATAACGCCCGGAATGGTCCCGAGAACAATAGGAGCACCGACCTCCCGTATCTCACTGTCCCAGATCGGGCCTCTTCCTATTCGCATCCGCCCTTTCTCCTCTCGGAGCTGCGGATACGCCGCCTTGGTGATCACATCGACAATCGGCATCTGCTTCTTACAAACCTGTTCGCAGCGGCCACAGCCGACACAAAGATCAAACAGATCGGCAAGAGGCTTCACATCTCCTGACGCGGCACGTGACATCGCCTCACCAATACGCATCCCGTTCGGACATGCAAGCGTGCAATTGCCACATTGGGTACACTCGTTCACATACTGCTTGAATTCGTCATCGCTAAGAATAAAACGTAACTTCCTTCGCTTCTTATCCATCTGTAGCGCGGTCTTCACTGCTACTTCGCCCACTTGCTCGGGATCGAGTATGATTACTCCAGGCACGCGCTCGTTCACCAGATCGGCCACGATTTCATCGGGATCATCATCAGTCCGGTTTACCAGTCCGTGCATCGCCTTGTCGTTCGTTGCGATCACCGGCGAATGCACTCGCTGAGAAAGCTCCACAATATCCGCACGGATACATTGCTCATCAATCACGACGACATCTGCGATTCCCGCCCGTATCACACGCAATTGCCTGCCAAGCGCAGCGGCTATCTTCGCTTTCTTATACACACGCGCAGTGTCAATCGAGGTGCAGCAAATGCCCGCGAGTTCTACGTTATCCTCAAGATCGTTGTCCGTCAGGTAGTCGCCTATATTCGCAGCCGGCGGTACATTATGGCCTATAACAAGCACAACAGGTTTATCAGTATCTATCGTTCCTATCCCCACGTCGACGAGCGGAACGTTCGGACCACCGCCTTCATGGCTCGTTGGCATGCCATAACAGGCGATCTGGATGATATCTGAGGCCTCTTTGCTCAGCGAATCGAGCATACCCATGTGTAGCGCCTTCGATTCGAAGTCCATGTATGAGCCCTCCTGGCCCGTGTGCACGGCGTCGGCCAGCTGGACTAATTGCTCTTCAATGTAATCAAATACCTGCTCAAAATCGCCGATCGTCCTCGGCTTTATGCCGCAGATCAACCGGGTTAGCGGTGCTTCCACGTCCACTTCAGGCCCGAAATCGATCGGAACGTCCCGGCCAAATTTCTTTATCATATCGTGCAAAAGATGTCGCCCATGAGCACAGTGCGCGCTACAACCAACCAAACACGCCAGAAGCACAATTCGGCCCTGCTGCGCGTCCATTCGTATCCCGCACGCGCCCTTCTTGTTGCCCGTGAGATCGCATTTGCCGTACGTGCACAAGCAGCACATGTCGCACAACGGCGCATAAAACGGCTTGTACCGATTCAATAGCTTGAAGTCCCAGTCTCGAAGCGTTGATATACTCGGCATTGGATGGGGCCCCATTGGCTCCCAGTCCTTGTTGCCTCCTTCCTCCTCTACTATATCACCTATGCTTATCTTAACGTTTTCCAAACCGGCAATGGAGAACAAATCACCCTTCTTTATCTCATCCATTTTTACCTTTGCTATCTCTGTTCTCCCTTTCTTTTCGAGATATTTAAGCCTTTTATCTATTGCATACCGTGTCAGGAGGCCACCTAACTTTAAGCCGTTTCAGTAAGAAATATCAGTATCAACAGCGGAAGTACGGTGGCGGTTGTGGAGAATACGAAACCGTGGTAACGGTATAAACAACTTCACTCCAGCATCTTATTTAAGTATCGGACTGAAGATAATGAAGAGGTAGTAATGGTGAAACGGAAACATGCGGAATTTTTAGCGGCGTTTAAAGAGGTCTTTGTGTATCAAGCGCGGAAGAAAATCGGGCTCTCGGATGATTTAAGTACTATGGAGAAGTATGTGCGACCCTTACTCATCCCGGTTTACATTATACTCCTCTGCTTCTTTACTCAGAACCACTACGATATCCCGCTCGTCCTCTTAATGCTCGCAGGTTGTGCGTGGCTGAGTGTCATAGCTATGGACTCAATTAGAATGATTTATCACTGTCGATGTACCTTGGCTGAGAGCTCTCGAGGGTTTAGAGAAGTCGAAGAGTTTACGTTCCGTGAAAAGGTGTTGACGTATTTAATTCCTGCGGTCGTATTAACCGGCATCTTCGCGGGCGGTATGTTTCTGATTACCTTTTTCCGTACCGGAGAATTAAACGTACACGTCTTCATTGGTATGGCGAGTATACCGGTCGTCCTCATGTATTATCTGTGGATGGATTGCCATCCTAAGCTTAAGCGAAATATGCTACATGGCACGCGAGCAAAATGAAGTAGCTTCTTCCATTCGCGCGGTCATTTATATACGGTTTATATTCTTTGTGCTACAATGCATACGTATAGGGTGTGTAATCTCAAATGGAAAAAAGGACGTATATCGTTGGCGGGGCGCTTATCGCCATATTGATCATCGTGGTACTCTTACTGGCGTATGTTCCCCGCGAGGGAGGGAATCAAGCGTCCGGTGCCGTGCAGCTCGCTGCAACGGACAATGGTCGTACGATCAAACTCACAATCGGTCAAGTCGTCACCATTACGCTGGAAGCGAACCCAACCACGGGCTACACGTGGGACGTGGTCGAACCTCTCAGTGGACCGGTCATGCGTCAGGTAGGTGAAATAGAATTCGAGTCAGAATCTGATGCCATCGGTGCCGGCGGTGTGCAAACCGTTCGGTTTGAGGTTGTTAATGCAGGTCAGACCGCTCTCACGTTGGTCTATCACCGCCCGTGGGAAACGGATGTGGAACCGCTGAAAACGTTCGCTATACACGTGGTCGCACGCTAATGGACGATACCAGCGCACTGGCTTGTGAATGAAGCGGTGGTGTGTGTCTTCTCAGCGCGGTCGTTTCGTTTATTCAGTGCACCTATGTTGGACAAGTCAACACGGTACCAAGTAAGGCTTTATCTTGTAACCGCGCATTATGAGAGTATGATTATCCTTTCAGGCGGTACGGGCACGCCGAAGCTGCTAGTGGGGCTGGAGAAGGTATTCAAGGATGAAGAGCTGAACATCATCGTGAACACGGCGGAAGACGTCTGGATTTCCGGCAATTTGCTCTGCCCTGATATCGATTCGGTCCTGTATACCCTGGGGGGCGTCATGGATAAGAAGACCTGGTGGGGCGTCAAAGACGATACGTTTACCACGCATGAGGCGCTGGAGCGGTTTCAGAATCCGGAACGGTTGATGATCGGCGATAAGGACCGCGCAACGCATATCGCGAGATCAGAGCTGCTGCGGCAAGGAAAGAGCCTGACCAAAGCGACGGCAGTGCTCGCGCGAAATTTTGGCATACCCGATCGCATAAAGATACTGCCGATGACTGATGAACCCGCAGCGGTACGCACAAAAATTCACACGCCCGAGGGCGAGCTCCATTTCCAGGAGTTCTGGGTGGTACGCAAAGGCGAGCCGGACGTTCTCGATGTCCGGTTCGAGAACATAGATAAGGTGAACCCGTCAGAGGCAGTTATCGAGGCGCTCGAGAAAGAATCCGAAGCGCTGGTGCTCATCGGGCCGAGCAATCCGATAACGAGCGTCGGACCGATTCTCAGTCTGAAAGGAATACGGGACCTTCTCAGGTGGAAGATCGTGATGGCGATTTCGCCCATCGTTGGTACGGAAGCGGTGAGCGGGCCGGCGGGCAAATTCATGCGTGCAAAAGGGTTTAACGTCTCACCGTACGGCGTGTACACGTGCTACAAGGATTTCCTGGATGTGCTGGTCATCGCTAAGGGTGACGCGTGTCCTGCAGACGAAGGGGTGGATGTGCTCAAAACGGATATCATGATAAAAAAGGATAGGGACAGCAAACGATTAGCGGCATTTTTGCGCGATAATTTAACCGTGTAGAGCTGTGTGCAGAGGCGGTTCTCAGTTTCCTCTTTAAATCCGCGTCACGTCACCGCAAGCTTATATGATACTGCCCTTTATGGTAACTTAGTGACAAACCACCACCTACCATGACGGATAAGACCGGAGAGGGAGCGAAAAAAGAAGAACAGGAAGAAAGGAGCACAGGCATCGTTCTGTTTATCGGCATGGGGTGTTTCATCTTGATTACGCAGATCATTGCACTACTGCTCGCCACGCCCTTTGACGTCGCGGGCATGATCGCGTTTGAAAATCCCGATGACCTGCTGAATCCTATTATCTTCTTCGTTTTCATCATCGCGTTCACCGCGTTCATCCTTATCGTGCTCAAATATTTCAAAAATCGGGGCGAGAAGCTCGTTTATTTCGTTATGCTCGCTGCGGTCGCGATGACGATCTATTATGTAATGCTCGTCCTCTTCCCTTTTGCCTTCGTCCCTGAGCTTAGCACGCTTGCGCTTGCGCTGCTGCTCTACAAGTATCCTGAATGGTACGTTATCGATGCGACCGGCTTGATCATAGGCGGCGGTGCAGCGGCGCTCTTCGGCATATCGCTCGGCATACTACCCGTGCTGCTCTTACTGGACATTTTAATGGTCTACGACGCCATTGCCGTTTACAAGACGAAGCACATGGTTACATTAGCGGAATCGGTCATTGATCTGCACATGCCCGTTCTTTTTGTGCTGCCGCGGAAGTGGAGCTTTTCGTTGTTGCGTGGCGACGCGATGGAAGACGGGTTTTACATGGGGCTTGGCGACGCGATCATCCCCACGGTGCTGGTAGTATCCGCGAATTACATGCCGGGATTCGTTTATTATTTCGGATTGATAAACGCACCCGCGCTGGGCGCGCTCATCGGCACGCTGGTGGGCTACGCGGTGCTGAGTCGCATTGCAGGTAGAGGGAAACCACATGCCGGCCTGCCGTTCCTCAATTCCGGTGCGATGCTGGGATTCGCCATTGGCTATCTGGCTATGGTGGTTTGATTTATATAAATAAAACGGACTACTATAATTATCGGAGGTGGTACTATGGATAATCCCGACTTAGTAGCTCTTAAAGAAGATTTGAAGGAAAAAGATTTGAATGATGGGGAGATATCTCAATGTGTCGAAATTCTCAAAGATATTTATATCGGGCAGAATATCCGGGATGAGGGTATATTACAATCGGATTTCGATGAATTTGATACTACACCTGTTGCAAAGTTGTTGAAACGCAACTATATCGAAAGGAGCCAATTTTATGCTCGTCATGTATATTGCACTACAGAAAAGGGATCAAAAATCGGCAAAATAGTAGTGACTAATTTAATTGACGAAAATAAGGAAAGGATAGAGAGATTTTTGGCTGGACTGCCACAAAAGGTTTTAAATTTTATTATCCATGAGCAATGCATAAACGAGAATTTTTCGAGATTTATATATCCAGTTGATGCAAATGATATAAGTGATTACAATTGGAAAGACCATTTGAGAAAAAGCAGCAAAATCCATAGAGTTTGGACTGCCGTATTAATGAAGTTGGAGGAATTTGGGTTGTGTATCATAACGAATAGCTATGTGGGAAAAGGTCGTGATGATGGTATTCGTGAACAATATTATGTTATCTCTCCAGAAGTTTTTGAGTTTTTGGTGGAGCTTTGCCCCCAAGAAGCCTTAACATTGGGTAATGTCCCGCAAACCGTGACATTTATAAACGCCCGATCTAATAACTTACTCCATGGCCGGAGCAAATTCAAAAGGGCAGATATGTTTGAATCCGGATTGTCTGGACTACCGAAAGAGAAACACGGGCAACATCA
>DATKXZ010000050.1:0-10204 GCA_035528755.1 Desulfobacteria bacterium
AAACCCCAAATGAGGCGTTTATCAGGAAACTGAGAGGCGCAAGTATCCTTGGGATGTTCCTCGAGTGGAACGAAAAGGAGGTATGTTTATGAAGGGGCAAGCTCTTTGGGATAGTAGGCGAAATAATATTAGGACTCAACAATAAAAACCTTCATCTCTAAATTTGTTGTTAACGTAACGGGTATGGAACGCCAATAAAACGACTTATACGGTCATTTATTGCTTAAATTCGTTCTTTTTATAAATGCCGACCGGTGCTAAAATAGAAATGCGATTTCACCGCGAAACGCTATTGAGTGCAGCTACAGGGTTTTTTTGAGTGTGCATTCTAGCTGAGATCGCTTGAGCGGCTATCAGTTAACGATCAAGATCAAATAAGTTATATCTTTAGTAAAGGATTCTTTTTAACAGAGCAGTGCATGAACCGATTTGAAGTACTGATAACGGATGCAGGCGATGACGAGTTGGCGCGTGTGAGCGAGGTAATGGGTCTTTCGCTCAGCGTGGACGAGATGCGGCGGATAAAGGGCTATTTCAGTGCGAAGAACCGAGAGCCAACCGATGTGGAGCTCCAGAGTATCGCACAGGCATGGTCGGAACATTGCTGTTACAAGAGCTCGAAAAACGCTTTGAAAAGCTTCGTCTTTGGCATTCAGGCGCCGCAGAACATGTTAGTGATATCCGAGGATGCAGGCGTGCTGGAATTTGACGAAGATCATGCGTACGTGCTCGCGCTCGAAAGTCATAATCATCCTTCGGCCATCGAGCCGTATGGGGGTGCCGCAACGGGAATCGGCGGGATCGTGCGGGACGTGGTCTGCATGGGCGCGCAGCCTATCGCGTTGATCGACCCGTTATTCTTCGGGCCGCTGGATTACGACTACGAGAAGCTGCCTCCGGAAGTGAAGCATCCACGATTCATCTTTGACGGCGTCGTTGCTGGGATACGAGACTACGGGAACCGGATCGGCATTCCGACGTGTGCGGGTATGGTTTACTTCGACGAGGGTTACGTGGGCAATTGCGTGGTGAACGTCGGCTGTCTCGGGATAATGAAGAAGTCCGATTTGAGCAGAAGCAGGGCGAAGCCCGGAGAGGTGCTCGTTCTGGTCGGTGGCAAGACCGGTAGAGATGGTATACACGGCGTCACCTTCGCGTCCGTAGAGCTCACGGGCGATGAGGAAACACGGAGCGCAGTCCAGGTTGGCGATCCGATAACAAAGGAACCGCTCATGCACGCGATACTCGAAGCGAATGATAAACGGTTGATAAGCGGCATGAAGGATCTAGGCGGCGGCGGCCTCTCATGCGCAGTGAGCGAGATGTGCCACGCAGGAGGATGCGGTGCCGAGATCCACTTGGAACGGGTGAAGCTAAAGGAAGAAGGTCTGAGCCCCTGGGAGATCTGGATATCCGAATCGCAAGAGCGGTTCTTACTGGCGCTAAAACCAGAAAACGTGGACGAGGTTCTCGATCTCTTTGATAAATGGGACGTCGACGCCGTGGTTTTGGGTCAAACGTTTCAAAAAAGTTTAAGCAAAAACGCTTCTGTGGTTCCAAAAATAACGATTTTGTACGATGATGTGACGATATTCGAGCTGGAGACTGATTTCCTCGTCTCCTGTCCTGTTTATGCACGCCCGATGGAGGTGCAGATACGGGAGCATGAGGAACTCGTGGGGTTGGAAGAGCCGGACGATTACAACGAGATTATAAGAGGCTTGCTTGCCGCTCCTAATATCGCATCACGGGAAGCGGTGATACGACAGTACGACCATGAAGTGCGAGCTTCGACGGTGATAAAACCTTTACAGGGTAGGCGGGGGATGGAGACGCATGGCGACGCCGCGGTGATCAAGCCGTTGGAAGACTCGTTTAAGGGGCTTGCGATTACTGCCGATGTGAACCCGACCTTTTGTAGGCTCAATCCGTTCTGGGGCGCAGCCAGTGCAATAGACGAGATATGCAGGAATTTGACCGCGGTCGGTGCAGTTCCTCACGCGCTTGCCGACTGCTTGAACTTCGGCAACCCGGAGAAGCCGGACCGGATGGGTGATTTCTACGAATGCTGTCGCGGTCTCGGCCACATGGCGTCCTCACTCGGAGTGCCGTTCGTAAGCGGAAATGTGAGCTTCTATAACGAATCCGTCGTGCTCAATGAATCCATTCCTCCTACTCCCAGTATCCTTGGTATCGGTATCTGCGACGATATACGGGAATGCGTGACGGTGGACGTAAAGGAAGCAGGAAATCCGTTATACCTGATCGGCGAGACAAAAGCGGAGTTGGGCGGCAGTGAATATTGCAGGTTACGCGGTATAGACGAAGGTATCGTGCCAAGAACTGATCCGGAAGTGCTGGGAAGCAGTATGGACGCGATACGAGAAGCGATGAAGACGGGTTCAATCGCAAGCTGCCATGACGTTTCCGAAGGCGGGCTTGCCGTTGCAGTCTGCGAGATGCTACTAGGGGGGGACATTGGCGCTTCTCTTGATATTACACCTGTCAATCCGGGTATAAGGAACGATTATGCTTTGTTCTCTGAATCGAACTCACGCTGGATGGTGGAGATCTGGCAAGACGAAACGCGAAGATTTGAGGCGTTGATGAAGACGCGAGACGTTTCTCTACGCAACCTGGGCGAGACCGTGGCAGAGAAGCGGGTTCGTGTTCAAGATAAGAATCGAGCGTTAGTGAATCTCCCATTAGAAGAAGTAAGAAAAGCGTGGTTAGGGGCACTTTGACATCTTTTTTAGATTACAAAATCAGAACTTATTTTATATGTTAAATCAAATATTAGTAGAGGTGAGAAAATGGTTTGTAGCGGGTGTGGGGAACCTTTACCTGCGGGTGTTTCCGAATGTCCAAATTGTGGTAGACTTGTCGGTGTAATCCTTAGAGCTCGTAACTGGGAATGCTCCAGATGCGGGAAGACAAATGGACCTGAAAGATCCACATGCTGGAACTGTGGGTACAAATAGATAATGAAACTCGGATTGAGCGTTACGATTGGACTATTTATCTGGATGTGTCTAGAGATTGCAGTCCTACTATTCAGCAACAAGGAACTTATTTTGAGTTCGTTCGATAGAACGGAAGGCGAAGATATTAAGCCTGAATCAAGAGAATATAATCTCAGAGCGCTAACTCTTGGTGGTCTTACTTTTGCGGGAATTGCCCTTCTAATTGATGCATATTCTGCAGATATTCAAAGAGCTATTGACATAATTATCATTCTCATATACAGCTTTGGACTTTTCCTTTGCTCTTATAAGATTGAGGTGCTTACTAACTATAAGAGACTATTCTGGATTATGCAAGAAAAATTTTTGAACTTTGGTTTTTTAGGTTTAGTAGCATCCTTGGCTGTCTTCTTTTATACGGAAAGATTAACAATTGTCCTAGCAGAGTTTATAGTATTTTCTGTGATAATCGTTATCATTCACTTACAGGAATTTAAATTAGATTATAAGTCTTACTCTGAAAGATCAGTTTCTCAAAAATAATAGGTTTAGCAGATTTGATAAAATTCACAAATGCTAGCTGTGGCTATACAAAAGTCGCATACCCTGCGTCCAAGTACGGTACGATTTCTGTGTTATTCAACTGTAGAGGGTATCAAAAAGCATTCCGTTGGATTATCTTACAACTTTGCCGAGAATCATATATTGACTCATTAATTTTTATTCCAGGAGTCTTTTGAAGAATACGAGAGGACGTGCCGAAAAGAGAAGACATCAAGAAGGTGCTGGTAATAGGGTCAGGCCCTATCGTGATAGGTCAAGCCTGTGAGTTTGACTACTCTGGTACGCAGGCGTGCAAAGCGCTCCACGAGGAAGGCTATGAAGTCGTTTTGGTAAATTCCAACCCCGCTACTATCATGACCGATCCGGAAATGGCTGACCGGACGTATATCGAGCCGCTGACCGTGGAGAACCTGGAGAAGATCATCGCGAAGGAGCGGCCCGATGCACTGCTGCCCAACCTCGGCGGTCAGACGGGACTCAATCTCTCCGCAGAGCTCAGCAAGCAGGGTATTCTGGATACGTACGGGGTTGCACTAATCGGTGTCGAAGCAGATGCAATCGAACGTGGTGAAGACCGAATCAGCTTCAAAGAAACTATGGAAAAACTCGGCATTCCAATACCCAAGAGCTCTCCTGCCTACTCGATAGAGGAAGCGGAGACAATCGCGCAGGAGTTGGGCTACCCGGTAGTCATCAGACCGGCGTACACCCTGGGCGGAACCGGCGGAGGGCTTGTTTACAACGTAGAAGAATTACGGACAATTGTTGCCCGCGGCATTGCTGCAAGCCTCATCGGTCAAGTGCTCGTCGAGGAATCGGTTTTAGGCTGGGAAGAGCTTGAACTGGAAGTGATCCGGGACAAGAAGGGCAACAAGATTACCGTTTGTTTCATCGAGAATGTTGATGCAATGGGCGTGCATACTGGCGACAGTTTCTGCGTGGCACCTATGCTGACGGTGCCTGAAGAGCTGCAAATGAAGCTGCAGGAGTTCTCGTACCGGATCGTTGATGCGATTGGCGTCTTAGGTGGAACGAACATCCAATTTGCGCACAATCCCGATGATGACCAAATCGTAGTGATCGAGATCAACCCGCGTACGTCGCGATCGTCAGCATTAGCGTCAAAGGCGACGGGCTTTCCGATCGCGCGAATATCCGCGAAACTCGCCGTTGGTATCACTCTGGACGAGATACCGTACTGGAGGGGCGGCACGCTGGATACGTATACGCCCAGTGGTAATTATGTCGTGGTGAAATTTGCACGGTGGGCGTTTGAGAAGTTCCGTCAGACCCAGGACCAACTCGGCACGCAGATGAAGGCGGTTGGCGAGGTGATGAGCATCGGCAGGAATTTCAAGGAGGCGTTTCAAAAAGCAATACGGTCGCTGGAAATCAAGCGATACGGCGTAGGCGGCGCAAAGGACTTCGCTTCGCTCTCTCTCGATGAGCTCAGAGCACGGTTGGTCACCTTCTCAAGCGAGCGCATCTTCCTGATGTACGAAGCGCTGCGCAAGGGTGCGTCCACGGAAGAGCTTTATCAGACGACAAAAATCGGCCGATGGTTCATCCGTCAGATGCAGGAGCTCGTGGAGCTTGAGGAACTGATAAAGACGTACCACGGCCGGAAGCTGCCCAAGGAACTGCTTGATACGGCGAAGGAATGCGGGTTCTCGGATCGATACCTCGCGCAACTGCTGGGAACGACCGAGCAGGAGATCCGCACGCAGCGACTCAATACGGGGAAGACAGTCGCTTATGAAGCAGTGCCGGTGAGCGGTGCTGACGCTGCATATTATTATTCAACCTATAACGCTACAGATTCCGTTTCCGTATCGCCCGAGCGGAAAATAATGATCCTAGGCAGTGGACCGAACCGCATCGGGCAGGGCATCGAGTTCGATTACACCTGCGTCCACGCTGCGTTCGCGTTACGGGAAGAGGGCATTGAATCCGTGATGATCAATTGCAATCCCGAGACCGTCTCCACCGATTACGACACTTCGAACAAGCTGTATTTCGAACCGCTTACGATTGAAGACGTGTTAAACTGCTATAATAAGGAGCAGCCTGATGGTGTGATCGTGCAGTTTGGAGGCCAGACTCCACTGAACATCGCGAAGGAACTCCACGAATCCGGCGTGCAGATACTGGGCACGAGCCCCGAGAGCATCCATTTGGCAGAGGACCGCGAGCTCTTCCGCACGATGATGAACGAGCTAGAGATTCCACAGCCTGAGAGTGGCATCGCGCGTTCGGTCGAGGAGGCATTGAACGTGGCACGAGAGATAGGCTTTCCGTTGATGGTGCGGCCATCCTTTGTGCTTGGTGGCCGGGGCATGGAGATCGTATACGACGAGAAGATGCTCCTGAATTACGCGAAGGAGGCGGTAGACGTGAGTCCCGAGTATCCAATGCTCATCGATAGGTTCCTGGAGCACGCGATCGAGGCCGAGGTGGATGCCATCGCGGACGGCGAGGACGTGTTCATCGCTGCGGTAATGGAGCATATCGAGCTTGCCGGGATCCATTCCGGAGATAGCGCCTGCGTAATCCCCTCGCGGACGATTTCACCGGAGCATCTCGCAACGATAGCGGAGTACACGAAGAAAATCGCCAATACGTTCAAGGTCGTCGGACTGATGAATATCCAGTACGCAATCGCCGATGAGAAGGTGTACATACTGGAGGCGAATCCACGCGCTTCTCGTACCGTGCCGCTGGTAAGCAAGGTTACCGGCATCCCGATCGCCAAAGTAGCCACGAAAGTGATGCTGGGCAGGAAGCTGAAGGACTTACTCAAGACACTGGACAGGGGCGATAAGACCCTTCAGTATTTCGGCGTGAAGGAAGCGGTATTTCCGTTCAGCATGTTCCCGGACGTTGATCCGGTGCTGGGGCCGGAGATGAAGAGTACGGGCGAGGTGCTGGGTATTGCACCCTCCTTTGGGCTCGCGTTCTACAAAGCGCAAGAAGCTGCGAGTATGCAAGTGCCCACCGAGGGCACGGTCCTCATATCCGCTACAGATCCTGATAAGCCGGAGATTCTTGAGGTCGCAGCACGCCTCGCTACGCTGGGGTTCACCATTCGTGCAACCAAAGGGACGAAGGCATTTTTGGCGGAGCACGACGTGAAAGCGGAGTTGGCGGTGAAATTGCACGAAGGCCGACCGGACATAACAGATGAAATCCGTAATGGGCGGATACACCTGATAATTAACACTCCGGCGGGCGGTAAAGGGAAACATGACGACAGCTATATCCGGCAGGCTGCAATCCAGTACAAGATCCCGTACATTACCACGACCGCAGCCGCACTGGCTACCGTCGCAGGTATCGAGACGGTGAAACGCGGGCAGGCCGAGGTGAAGGCAATTCAGGACTATCATAAACAGGCCGGTTTCACGAATTAGCCGCGCCGCGCGATGGTTGGTGAAGTGAAGATGCTACAGCGGCTACAGCAGTATTCCCGCGATTTAGTTCGACGTTAGCATAACGTTTCACGAGAATTGGTCAGACTGCGGCCATCTTTATCCATGTGATAAGTCCGTTACACTAGCGCACCTGAGTGGGAGTGCAAAACAAAAAAAAACATTTCAGGGGCAGGTGCGTCATTTCCGCCTTTCTCTAGCCTGCCCCTTCGTGATCCGTTGAATAGCGCGAGTGCGCTATACCCAGCCGCGCAATCTCATTGCTTCGACTACGCGGTCAACGGCAACCACATAGGCCGCCTTACGCATGTTTATATCGTAGACCTGGGAGGCATCAAACACCGAGCGATACGCCTCGGTCATTCTGGTATTTAAGCGTTCATAAACCTCCTCCAGGCCCCAGCAGTACATATAAATGTTCTGCACCATCTCGAAGTAGGAGACCGTTACGCCGCCTGCATTACAGAGGAAATCGGGTATCACGTGCACGCCGTTGTCGTACAGAATAGCATCTGCTTCCGGTGTCGTCGGGCCGTTCGCCAACTCTGCGAGAATCTTCGCCTTGACGTTTGGCGCGTTGTCCTTGGTAATAGCATTCTCTAAGGCTGCTGCGATGAGTACATCCACATCAAGCTCCAGCAGCTCTTCATTCGAGATCAGCTCCACATCAGGGGTGCTAACAACGGTCCTGGTCTTCGTCTTGTAGTCACAGACGTTCTCGAGCGGCAGGCCGTTCTTATTGTAAACGCCGCCTTTCGAGTCACTAACCGCAACGACCTTAGCATCGAAGAGCTCTTTGCATAAAAACGCGGCATTGCAGCCCGCATTGCCGTAGCCCTGTATCGCAACGGTAACATTTTTCAGGTCTAATCCGAGCGCTTTTGCCGCTTCCCGGATCGCGTACATACCGCCCCGGGCAGTCGCATCCTCACGACCACACGAGCCACCGATGCAGACCGGCTTACCGGTAATACAGCCGAAAGTATTCCTCCCGACTATCTTCGAGTACTCATCCATCATCCAGGCCATTATCTGCGGCGTGGTATAAACATCAGGCGCGGGAATATCCTTGTTTGGTCCGATGAACTGCCAGACATGGTCGATGTAGGCGCGGCTCAGTCGTTCCAGCTCCCCCACAGAAAGTTCTTTGGGATTGCAGATCACCCCGCCTTTTCCGCCGCCCAGTGGCAGACCAAGAAGCGCGCACTTCCAGGTCATCCACGCTGCGAGCGCCCGCACGGTATCAATCGTTTCCTCAGGATGGAATCGAATGCCTCCTTTCGTCGGTCCCAGCGCATCGTTATATTGCACCCTGTATCCCTGAAATACACGGGTCGAGCCGTCATCCATGCGAACAGGAATAGAGACATGAAGTTCACGCATAGGATGCCGGAGGATCTCGTGTGCACTCGGGTCCAACTTGAGTATCTCTGCGCAATCGTCCAACTGTTTCTGTGCCATCTCAAATGGATTTTGTTTTGTCATATATCCTACCTTTCGTAGTCCTTATAACGGACACTTAAATAAACTTTTGAGCCATTCGGATTAATTAATTGATTGCTTGCTTGCTGGTCGGAAAGATGTCCTGTCAGTAATTGTTTGTTCACTGTATGCTCTGGCGAGGGTGGCTGCCGGAACACATGAAGGTTGTCTTTAAGGTTACGGACGCTTCCGCAGGCAGCACTCGCAGCTTCGATTTCACATTCGTTATAAGTAGTCCGTTGCGAAGGATACCGTTGATGAGGTACGCGGTAGTTTTTTTAGAGCCACTCACCCTTCCCCACAATTTCCACGTAGTGTAGATCGCAATAAACTAACAGCTCGTGGTTTCATACCCTGCCATCCACGCTATCCACGCGCTCATTCTTCACATGCTAGAGCAAACAAATGCAAAGGTGCCGAGGGGCCGGGGGGAGTTTGTGGATTCATATGAACACTCACCAGTTTGTAGCGCGATCAAAACCTACCCTTTTGTGAAAGAGAACGCGGTGAACCTTCGGGGCTTTATTTGAGAAGTTCGATTAGGTCATCTTTACTCAAGCCTGTTTGATGAAGGATGTCAAGTAATGTCCCTTTTGCAAGTTTTATGTAGGGGGACAACCGTCTTGAAAATTTTTGTGGCAGTTACTTTCTGCAATGAGACATGGCTGCCTTTCTGTCTTACTTCGACGAATCCCGCTTGCTTTGCTTTAGTGCTCTGATAAGATCCTTCCCGGAGATAACCGGCAGTTTAGGCATCAGCTGCTTTTGCCTCTACTTCTACCGTTGTCCAGTAAGGGTTAACGGATACTTCCGGCAGGTCTTCAAGCCCAAAACTCTCTATATAAAGCTCGATGGCCTCTTTTATATTCGCCTGTGCTTCTACAAGAGATTCGCCCTGCGAGGTCACGTCAAGCTCTGGACATCGTGCCACAAAGAATTTGCCTTCCTGGATGATAGACACCAGAAATACCCTTTTGCTCTCCATTACGGTTTCACCTATATTTAGTTTTTTCTTTTACTTCTTTAAGTGCAATTCCGGCGGCAATTTTTTTATCTTCTCCTCTATTCCCATGATAACTCACCAACCGTGCTGTGCTCATTCACTAAAAATCTCACCGAACTCATATATGATGTTTTCTCGCACGCGTATATAAATCTACCGTCTCTTGGCTTATCCTGTAGATTCAAGCTCAGCATCGAGTCAAGCAAATCATCTGCGTTCCGTTAGCTGCACATGATGACGGGCCGGACGCCTTGCTGGGGTTATTGCACTTCTTCTTCAAGGGCAAGAGAGAGCTAAAGTACTGGTGCCGTGGGGGAGGTGAGCTTTGGTTTTAGAAATCAGTAAGTTGCAGCATTAGTGGAAGCTGATTGGAAAGAGGATTGAAAAAAGGATGAAACGGCTAAGGTACTTAATTAATCTTCAAAGTTGATTTTGGCTTAATACAAGTTTATTTATAAGGCAATATCGTCTTTGCGCGATTGGTGAGAACGAGGTATCTTTAATACCCGTACACCAATCTACAAAGTGGTGATGCAAAAATGCCTGGAGAAGACAACGTGATTTATATCGGAAATAAGCCAGTGATGAGTTATGTCCTGGCAGTAGTGACGCAGTTTAACATGGGCTTGAGTGATGAGGTATTAATCAAAGCGAGAGGTAGAGCGATCTCACGGGCCGTGGATACTGCAGAGGTAGTACGGAATAAGTTCATGCAGGGCGTAGAAGTGAAGGACATAAAAATAGGAACCGAGGTACTAACGGGA
>DATKXZ010000051.1:0-8737 GCA_035528755.1 Desulfobacteria bacterium
ACATTGACTGATCAATCCCCTGCTATATCCCGTGCCTTCTTCTATCTCCTTCTGCGTTACGGCGCACGATTTCAGGAGCAGAAAGCCCCAGATACGGCCTACCGATTCGCCCATACCGCTCTGCTTCCCCGTCTTCGCAAACGAATCCAAGAGCTTTTGCATCGCTTCTTCACTCATCTTACCCGTCCCGCATCGAATTTCAGTCTTTTAGTAAAATACTAAAATGGGTACATAAAAGGTTCCATAACCGGCCGGTGCGTAGACGGTTCGTTAGGTTCCGCAACTCACGCAGTTTCCTGCAAACCCCGAAAGGACCAAATTCGACTTTTTGGTTCACTGCGTGCTCAATCTTCAAAAGAGTTCAAAACAGAAGGTGGAAACAATGGGCCCGAAGGGATTCGAACCCTTGACCTCCGCCATGTCAAGGCGACGTCATTCCAACTAGACCACGGGCCCCCTGAGCCACTCTGCGATTATGACCGTTTTATATTTTATACAGGAGCTTATAAAATTAAGTGTAATTACGTTAGAGGATTCGAGCTTATGAATAGGAAAACCGATTACGATTTAATTGTGGTTGGCGCGGGCCCTGCAGGGCTGACTGCGGGGACGTTCGGCGCGCGAAGCGGCTTGAAGACGTTGGTGCTCGATAAAGGGATCTGCGGCGGCTTGTCAAACGAGGCTACGCTAGTCGATAACTATCCTGGCTTCAGAAATATAGGCGGCATGGAACTGGCGGAGAAGATGAAGGAGCAAACAGCGGACTACGCGGAGATCAAGGAGCTGGATGGCGTTGACAGAATAGAACTGCAGGAGAAAGAGATGCAGGTATTCACGGAGAAGGGCTCTTATCTCACCAGCGCGTTAGTACTCAGCACGGGCACGAAGAAGCGTAAACTGGGCGTTAAAGGCGAGGACGAATTCCTTGGCCGGGGCGTTTCGTACTGTGCCACCTGTGACGGATTCTTCTTCAAAGGCAAGTCGGTGATAGTGGTCGGTGGCGGTGACTCGGCAGCTCGCGGCGCGTTGTATCTCCAAAACCTCGGCTGTGAGGTCAAGCTAATCCATCGAAGGGATGAACTCAGGGCAGAGCAGTATTTACGGCAAAGCCTGGAGAAGGCCGGCGTGCGGATCTTGTGGAATTCCGTATTGAGTGAGATAAAAGGCGATAAAGCCGTGAGCAGCGTTGTCCGTTACGATAAAGCGAACGATACCGAGGAAGAAATCGCGGTGGACGGCGTGTTTATCTACGTCGGTGAGGAGCCCGCGAACGCGTTAGCAACGCAACTGGGCGTGAAGCTCGATGAATACGGCTATATACTCACGGATAAAAGTCAGCGGACGAACTTGGAACGCGTATACGCTGCAGGGGACGTAACCGGAGGCGTGCGACAAATCGTCGTGGCCTGTGCAGAAGGCGCGATCGCAGCCACCTTCGCGTACGAAGATATGATAGGTCAGGTATAAATAAGGAGAACCAGCAAAAACACGAGGCTTGTTTGATGCGCATGCGAGAGATAGGCATAGACGAAGCGGGCAAGGGCCCGGTGATTGGATCGATGTTCGTGGCCGGAGTTTTGAACTTTGAGGGACTGGACGAGCTGGGCGTGAAAGATTCGAAGCGGTTGAGCCCTGCAAAGCGAGAATACCTGGCGGAACGGATAGAAGACGCGACGGAATTCCACGTGGTGGAGATGACCGCGAGCGAGATAGACGAAAGAAGAAAGATGCGCACGATGAATGAGATCATGGTCGAACGCTTTTCAGACGTGATCAACTATTTTCAGCCGGATCGTGCCATTGTGGATGCAGCAGACGTGAAGCCCGAACGGTTCGCCGCCAATCTTCGCGCGAACTACGAGCAGGCCGGAGGCAGCGGCGAGATCGAGATCGTCTCCGAATTCAAAGCAGACGCTAACTATCCGCTGGTCAGCGCGGCGTCAATAATAGCAAAAGTGCACCGTGACAGATCTGTAAGGGCGCTCGGAGTGAAACTCGGGGCGGAGATAGGCAGCGGCTATCCGTCAGACCCCAAGACAGTGCAATTCCTGAAAGAACTGCTCAAAGAGAAGTATTTTGATGATATTCCGTCCTACGTGCGGAAATCGTGGAAGACTGTCCATTTATATATTCCAAAAGGATACTGATGAATGTAAAATGTTGACCCCTAAGACGGATACGGAAGAGGGGAAGCATAAAGAGGTAAAAGGGGATAACGATAAGGCTGATTATGCCGAGGCGGTAAAAGAATGCCCCGAATGTGGATCTAAGAATTTAATCAGGGATTATGGGAAGGCAGAGCTTTTCTGTGCTACTTGCGGGCTGGTCGTAACAGAGAACATCGTGGATCTCGGGCCGGAATGGCGCGCCTTTGATTTCGAGCAGGTGTCGAGAAGAGCTCGTGTCGGAGCGCCGATGACTTATCGAATACATGATAAAGGTCTGAGCACGCTGGTAACGTGGTCTCCGACCGGTCAAGGGCAATACAAGTTAAAGAAATGGCAGCAGCGGACGCACATTGCGAACACTACGGAACGGAGCTTTATTTTCGCGCTTTCTGAGATCGATCGGATGGCGTGCGCGCTTAAGCTGCCGATGAATATCAGGGAGGCGGCATCTATGCTGTACCGAAAAGCGATGAAGCAACGCCTGATTCGTGGCCGGAGCATAGAGGGCATCTCCACGGCGATTTTGTACATCACGTGCAGGCAATACGGAGTGCCACGCACGCTGGAAGAAGTTCGT
This sequence comes from Desulfobacteria bacterium, assembly GCA_035528755.1. Classification (GTDB taxonomy): domain Archaea; phylum Halobacteriota; class Syntropharchaeia; order Alkanophagales; family Methanospirareceae; genus JACGMN01. The sequence goes on from DATKXZ010000051.1 coordinate 2,746, forward strand.
GATATCTCGCGAGTCGGTCAGAAGGAGATAAGCCGTGCATATCGCTTCCTTTTACGGGAACTTGAGCTGAAAGTCTCGCCGGCCTCGCCGGTTGATTTCGTGCCTCGATTCTGCTCCTTGCTCGATTTGAGCGGTGATATACGGTCAAAGGCGATCGAGATAATAAAACGCGCATCGGAAAAGGAGCTGACCAACGGACGGGGCCCGATAGGCATAGCAGCGGCTGCCATTTACATCGCGGCTATTCTGGGCGGCGAGCATCGCACGCAGAAGGAAGTATCTGACGTTACCGGTGTGACAGAAGTCACGATACGGAACAGGTACAAAGAATTATCAGAGCAGTTGGATATAGACGTGCTGCTCTAACGTTCCGCATCTTATCTTATCTTACGTATAGTGAGAAAAGCAATTACCTGACGAACGTCTCGTCCATGTTGAGTAGTGCCCTCGCTGCGATTTTAGCAACCCGCAACGGCTCAGGCACTTTACCGTGAGTCGTGAATTTCTTGAGCAGCGCACCAGCTTCGGCTTTTTCCATGCCCAAAACCCGTATCAAAACCTCGAATCGGTCATCTAAATACGCCGGAACGCGATCGCCAAGCTGCGTATACGCCTCGATCCGAGTATCCCGATCCTCGGCTTCAAAATGCTTGGCGATATGCGCTTCCAAACCCTCCGATTCCTCGTACGTCACGCAGATGAGCGGAATCCGCAGCCGTTCGTAAATTTCGTTGATGTCAATTATGTTGAACCAGCTGATCACACAGCCGTTGAGCATTATCACGTTGATGTCATCACGCTGCAGTGCCGTGAACAGGCGTAGAATGCCCTCCGTACCGTCCATGCCGCCGACGGTGATGTACGTGAAGCTGAAACCGTCAATAATACAATCCGACCGCATCACGACGCCCGCGAGTACTGACTTTTCATAGCCGCGTCTGAAGCTCTCTGCAATACCCAGTACTCGGATCCCTTTCTTATTTAGATGCAGCACCATCACAAATACGGGATTCGCTCCCGCTCTTTTTGCTCTCTATACTTTCTCCTGAACACCGGGTCGGCTGCTCGCATTCGCTCTATTTCACCATCCAATTTCTCGTCGAGCTTCGCCTGCGCATTCGAGATATAGTCCTTACGCAGCATATCAGCAGCGTCGGAGGAGTACCGCTGGATACCCGCCATTATAATGGCCAAATCTGCCTGCTGCGGAGAGATCAAGCCAAACGGTACCGGCGCGCCCGTTCTCATAATCCGCTCTATCTCATCGTCCATTTTACCAACGTCCCGGCCATATCCGACCGCTTCATTGCCCCCGGTCTGCTCGAACTTGAGCTGCAAAATGCGGTTCGGAGTGGAGACGAACATATCGTACCGTCCTTTGTGGTTCCGGCCAGTGAGCACACGCCAATCGTCCTTATTCTTGCTCTTGTCCCATTTCTCCTTCAATGTCCTCGTTATTTCCGCAGACGACTGTATCCCCATCTCCTCACCTCAGTTGAATAAAGATAGCTATCCTATTAAACCTAATAAATTTCTTTTCCGAGAACGCTTTTCTTATCCACGAAGCTTTTTCGATAAAACTTTTCTTAAAGGGTTTAAAGATAAGGATTTAATTCAATGATCGCGATAATCCTGGCAGGTGGGAAGAGCAGCAGAATGCAAGGAGGACCAGACGAGGAGGAGCGCGAGAAGGCGCTTATCACGGTAGGTACCAGAGGGAACCAGAAACGGCTCTTGGATATGGTTGTGGAAAGCGTGCGAGCATCAAACGTGGAAGATTTCTTGGTGGCCGTCACGAAGCACACGCCGGAAACCGCGGATTATTGTCATCACGTCACGTATAAAACCGTAGAGACGCCGGGCGAAGGGTACATCGAAGACCTTTGGTTTCTGCTCCGCAGCTATCCCAAATTCGTTTCCATCGTCTGCGACATCCCGTTTTTACGAAGCGCGCACATTAACGCGATACTCGACGCGTACCGCGTGCATCGTGCCAGTATCACCGGCGCCATTCCCCTGGACTTACTGCCAGAAGGCATAACGCCGAGTCACACGTTCGAATACGAAGGTAAAACGCTTGTGTCGTGCGGCATCAACGTGGTGACGAATGCAAAGGATTCGATACCGTTCATATTCGATGACACGCTGCTCGCCATCAACGTTAATACCAGTGCGGATTTGAGCGTGGCGAGAAGCACGCGGGAATGAATGCTTTGTAGTTCCTTGCTCGCCATTCAATAAGGGGCCATACCCCCCTTATCAATCAAACTTTCTTAGAAAGAAAGTTTAATCAAAGAAACACTTTTTTTCTTTTAGCACAGGTTTTCTTTTTTGTTGCAAAAAAGAAAAAGTGTAAAGAAAGTGTTTCACAAACTCTTCAAAGCCGTTACGACCTTCTCGTTCTGCTCCGGCGTGCCGATACTGATACGGATGAGCGACTCGCCCGCGCCCCTGAATGAGGCACAATCGCGAACGGTAATCCGCTTCCACTCTAACGCCTTGTACACCTCAGCCGACGTTCTAGGCGCAACGTCAACGAGCACGAAATTCGCCTGTGACGGATACACCCTGAACGATCCTTGTAGCTGCTCGATAAGGTACGACCTCCCTTCCTTTACCAGCTCCACGCTGCGGCGTAAGTGCTCTTTATCCTTTAACGCAGCCACTGCCGCGATTAACGCGACGTTGTTCACCGTGAACGGTAACGATACCTTTCGATAGTTGCTTACCACCCATTCCGGCACGATAGCGTAGCCGACACGGAGTCCGGCGAGCCCGAACGCCTTCGAGAAGGTTCTCAAGACCACAACGTTCTCGTACTCGTTCACTAAATTCACTGACGACTTCTCGGCGAATTCCACGTACGCTTCGTCTATTACTACGAGTGCCTCAGGTATCGATTCAGCAAGCGTACGCACGTCATCGCCGGTTAGCCGGTTACCAGAGGGATTGTTCGGCGATGCGAGAAAGATCATCTTCGTCTTCTCCGTTGACGCAGCTATAATGTCCGCGGCGGGTATGGCATAATCATCCTCTTTTATTCTCGGTAAATAAACCGGCGTTGCGCCCGCCATTTGCACCAAAGACTCGTAAAGTGAGAAGGTAGGGATCGGGATAATCGCTTCGTCGCCCTTATCCACGAAGATTTTGACGAGAGTGTCCATAACGCCGTCAATGCCCGCGCCGATTACTATTTTCTCTGCGGAAACACCAGCGTACCGAGCGATCTCCTCCCGGAGCGTTTCCGCGTTGCGTTCCCAGGGGTAGATACTGAACTTTAACTCTTCCGTTTTTAAGGATTCAAGAACCGCGCGTACAGCCAAAGGGCTGGGCCCTAACGGGTTCTCGTTACTGCTCAGCTTGATCGCTCCCTTGATCAGCTTACCTGGTTTGTATTCTGCTATCTCTTCCACTGAGGATCGAACTGGGAGGGGCATGATGATTACCAATTAGGGATACGGATAGATATAAGGCGATGAAAAGAAGAAAGTGATAAAGAACGCAATAGTTAATTATGATTGCAACAGTATTCTCATTAGCAAGAGTAGAATACAAACAATAAACTAAGGGTTATAGCCGATGAAAAAAGCGCTTGGTAAAGATGAACTGGCAACTATTCTTGATTCGCTGATCGCAGATATTAAGGGCCGATTGACGTTTGATGGCAGGAACAGGGTTTTTAACGAAGGCAAAGAACTCCATTCTGATTTTATGAAAGAGACGGCAGATCCGGAGGCATTTACCCGAGAATTCTTGCTTGATAAGATTTTCAGTGCGCTGGAGCTGGATAAATTGCCGGAAAAGCATTTTGATATCCCGGGTAGTCGTCGGAGCGTCGATTACAAAATAAGAAGCCCCAGAGGCATGTTCTTAGTGGAAGCTAAAGCTTTAAATGCAGACCTAGAGAAGGGTAAAGACAGCGGCGTTAACCAAATAAAAGGCTTGTTTAAACTTGCCGAAGTGCAGAAGAACTATGAATTTGGCGTAGCAACCGATGGATTGCGGTGGATATTCATCGACAAGAACGAGGAAATAGTGAGCGATCTGCGGTTAGAAGACGACTTTGAGCAGATAAAAGAGTTTCTGATTGGCAAAGAGAAAGTTGTTTCGCCAAAGACAGAAGAGGAGATCAGCAAGAAGTTTTACGAGTGGTATAACGCACTCTTGCACGGTGGCCGGTATAAGGATCACGAGAACAACCTGAAGACGATTGCTGAAGAAGACTGTCTGGTCAATAACGTGATTGGCGTAAAGGATCTGGAAGAACAGGAGCAAATAGCCCAGGTTGTGACTAACCGGCTGATTTTCATCAAGTTCTTACAATCAAAGGGCATTATTGGTGAGGATATTCTTAGCTATCTCTCTGAAGTCAAAGAAGAGGACCTCACATCAAAATTGAGAGAACTATTCTTTGACACTATGAATACGCCGGAGGATGATCGATTTGATATCGACGAGCGATTCAGGAGCATTCCCTATCTGAATGGGAGTTTATTTGTTCGTACTGAAGTTGAGAAGAAGAATCTCGACTACAAAATAAAAGCGGAGATTTTGCAGAAGGTAATCGAGTTTTTGGACAGTTTCACGTTCGTGCATAAGGAGCAGTTAGAGAACGGTGATTCGATAGACCCGGAAATCCTGGGGTATATCTTCGAGCGGGCGATGACCGCTACGGATCGAAAGGGAACCGGTGCATATTACACGCCCAAGTTTGTAACGAAGTATATCTCAGAGAATACGATCTATCCTTGCCTAATAGAGAAGACGAACGAATTTCTTAAAACCGAGAAGGGCTATAAAGAGACAGAACTCATTGAGAATATCGAACAGCTATCAGATCTTGCAGACACGACTTTAAAAGAGATCTGGAACAAGATAATACTGAAAGTGCGGGTTCTGGATAATGCCTGTGGCTCTGGCGCGTTCTTACTTGCCGCGGCGAATATCCTCTTTGAGTTGAACCGAGAGATAAATGACAAATTAGGAGCAAAGAATCCCGACACTACTTTGAAGTTTCTTATCCTTGTAAATAATCTTTACGGCGTTGACATCAATCCGAACGGCATAGAGATCGCGAAATTGCGGCTCTGGCTGTGGCTTGTTGACTCGTATAAGCCGGAGCACATACAACCCTTGCCCAACATCGACTACAACCTTAGGGTCGGGAACAGTTTGATCGGGTACGTGGATGTAAGCGAGTTCAAAGGCGCGGAGCTCACGCTCGCAGAATGGCTCTGGGATGAAGAGAAATCCACACTGGAAAACCTGCTTAAAGAACGGAACGATTTAATCCAGAGCTACAAAAGAGCGGAAGGAGAGGAAGCAAAGGAATTAAAAGGATCGATACAGAAACTTGGCGAGAAGATTAACAATATGCTGGACGCAGAACTCTACCGAACGTTCCGGGATAAAAAGCTAAAGATAAGCAGAGACGAGTTTTTGAAGTTAAACCCGTTTCACTGGGGCTTTGAGTTCTACGGGGCTTTTGACCTGGATAAGCCGAAAGAAGAGCGAGGGTTTGACGTCGTTATCGGCAATCCCCCTTATGTAAGACCACATAAAATCGATAAAATAAATAAAGAAATTTTATGGAAATACTTTACAACATTTAAGGCAAAATCAGACCTATATAGTTGCTTTATGGAAAAAGTGTAGAGTCCCGAAATTATTTCGTCAGGAAGTTTCACCAAAACGCATGGTGAAGCTCACGGACAGAAAGATCAAATGGGCTGTTAAACAGGTAATCAACAAAGGAGAGAGCACAGCGGTGGTTGCCGCGATATATGGTGTCTCCGCAAGAAGAATACAGCAACTGGCGAAGGGCTATAAGGAAACAGGAGAATATCCGGTGCTTGATAGGAACAGAAGACCTCGGACTCCTCTGAGCGCTGAGGAGAAGCGGATAATTGAAGCAGCCTATAACGAGTCATTCTTAGGGGCTCGTTTACTTCGGTACCACATACAGAGGTATTATAAGCGGAATATACCGCAA
>DATKXZ010000052.1:0-23803 GCA_035528755.1 Desulfobacteria bacterium
TGAGTAGAGATGCGGCAGTTATCGGTAAGATCTTAGGATCGGTTACCAATTTGGTATCGAAGGTCAAGAACTTTTTAGGTTTCCATCCAATAGTTAACTTTAAGTGTCACTGCTGATAATGGATTGGTAGACGGCCTCAAAAGGCATCAAAAAGAAAAATTTTTGAAACTACAACACTTGGAGGATGAGAACGAAGCGATGAAGCGATAAATTAAATGTTAACTTAAAAATTATCAGTCAACTGCTTAATAATCAAAATTCTCTTCGCCTATCCAAACCCGCTAAATCTAAGAAGCGAAGCGATAGGGAAGAAGCGGTGAGAGGATGAGTTGAAAACCCCATCTTCGAGTAAGTGGTTTTTCTTATCGGTTGATCTGAACCTCATTCCAATATCTATCGTATATATTTTTGAGGTCATCGAAAGCTAAGGCTGAGTAGTGAAGCAGATCAATATCACCGTTTATCGAGTGCCCCATCAATCGCTTTTTCACTTCGGAAGGTTTCAAGCGTGCAGGCGATATCTTTATCTTTGGATACACCTAATGTTAACATCATGAAAAAGACAGAATATACTCATATCAGAGTTTCTAAGGAGTTACATGCGATTTTGAAGCGGGAAGCGGAAGCGAGAGAGATGAGTATAGCTAACTACATAAATGAACTTCAATCGAGTATTCAATCAATTAGAGCCCTTTTTTCAAGTGATAGCGATGTTAACACCCCCGAAAAGCCCTCAGAAACGTTAACCCCCAAAAATCTTGATAGTCCCGAGAGGACTCGAACCTCTGTCACGGGCTCCAAAGGCCAGTATGCTTGACCACTACACCACGGGACTCCTTATTTATTTTATTAATTACATACTCAATTCTCTTTCAGCATTAAAAAACTTTTTAGCTGCTATCAAAACTCTCGGATCTGTCTGTCCTCAGCACGCTTATCTTACTCTTCGTTCTCGCGTTCCTCTTCCTGCATATACCGCAGCCCTAACGCCCTGAGCCGTTTCTTATCCACTTCCGCACCTGACGAGTACTGCTCCATAAAGTGCTCGAACTCCGTATGCAGCGACCGGAACGAGGGCTGTTCCGCTGTTAGAGCTTCATTATCACGCCGGAACTCGTACTTGATCTCGAAATGCACGGCAGCCCGTGTCAGCCGCTTCAAGTCGTCGAAATCCAGCACATGGTAGACCGCCAGCGGTATGTCCAGCACTTTTAACCGCACCACGTTATCCTGCGGATCGGATTCCTTGATACGATCCGTTATCGCACGCTTGATCTCATGCCCGTCCTGATTAGTGCATACCACCGGCTCTAAATCTACCATTGCACGCGTTTGTAATCTGTGAAATAGAACTTTTCTTTCGCCTTCTTCGTTTAATAGAACTTCCAGAAAGCCTTTTGCTTCGTTCACCTCGTTAAAGCTGAAGCGTTCGGTCGAGCCGGCGTAATACACGTCGTCACGTACCCGCGTGTAGCCGTGATAGTGCCCCAGTGCGATGTAATCGAAATTGCTCAGGTCGTGGATAGAAATCAACTGCTCGTTGAATTCGTCCATCAGAAACGTCTGCTTGCCCGCGCCGTAGACACTTGCGTGTAGCAGTGCTACGTTTAATCCAGTGTGATCGTCATTTGAGAGCAGTTTCTGCTTCTCGCCTTCAATATTGTCACAGTGTGGGATCGCGTGGATCTTCACACCATCATGTTCAACGACTTCGTAGCGATCTTTGTAAACCGCATGCACATTTAGGATATGCTCAAACAGGCTGAAGACACTGCCGGTCTCCTTCAGTCGCGGCGTTTCGTGATTGCCTGAGATCATGACGAACGGAATGCCCGCTTCGTTTAGTCTCAACAGTTGCTCCATTACGAAGGAAATAGCACGGTTCGTCGGTCGCACTGAATCAAACAGGTCGCCTGCGTGGAGGATCATATCCGGCTTTTCCGCAATGGCTCGATCAACGAATTGCTTAAATGCATCGTACGTATCCACTTCACGTTGGTTCAACCCGGTCGCTTCGTCTATCCTCCTATAGGCTGAGTACCCGATGTGCGTGTCCGCGACGTGGAATATCCTGGTCATCCAATCCTCTCATTCACGAGATTTGAAAATGTTCTGAAATTATTGCTCTTCCCTCAGATCCACGATCTCCGAGAGTTCAGGCCCCGTCGAGATCAACTTCACCGGTACATCGACGTCCTGCTCCACCTTCGCGACAAACTCTTTTACCTCTTTGCTCAACTCGTCGTACTCTCTCGCACCTTTGACCGACGGATCTAGTTTATCCACGCCGGTCAGCGCAATCATCGTTGCACCATTAACCATTGCTGAGTACCGTGCCATCGCGCCGTCCCACATCCCTATGCGTCTCTTCCGGTGGGTCACAGTTCCATACTCCTCGATATGCAACTCCGCCGCTTTCTCTTCGCTCACCTGCGTGGCAAATGGGCCTTCGCCCACGCGTGTTGGGAACGACTTGAAGACGACGACCACATCATCGACGCGTGTTGGCCCGATACCCACGTCAGAAGCCATCTGTGAAGCAGTCGTGTCTTTCGACGTGACGAACGGATACGTGCCGTAAAGCAACGAAATGCCAAACCCTTGCGTGCCCTCGATCAGTACAAAACTCCCCCGATCCAGAGCCTCGTTCACTTCCAATGGCACGTCACACAAAAACTCCTGTAACTCTGGCACATCCTTTGCCTGTCTGGCCTTTCGAGATACGCGTGCAACGTTTGCAGGCCCGCAGCCGGTGCCCGTGGACCCGATTGTGCCCTTTAAGTGTGCATCGCTCCGATCCGCATCGATATGTTCCTGTTCTATAATACTGCATCGACGATCCACGCCGATACGGTCTCGCAGCCCTAGCGACTCAATCTCTTCCATGAGCACTCGCGGGTCAACCAACACGCCCGCGCCGATACGAACCCGTGCAGATTCACAGACAAATCCAGAAGGCGTCATCCGCAATGCATATCTCTTTCCGCCCACAATAACCGTGTGACCTGCATTTGGTCCGACACCGCCTCGTGCCACGATCTCAGGCTTGTCATGCGTTGCAAGATACGCGATGATCTTCCCTTTACCCTCATCACCAAAAAATCCTCCGACTAAGATTGTTGCTGACATGGCTATCCTTTTAGTCTGTTGCAACAAAAAGTTTTTTACTGCGCGTGGTAAAGGGAATTCGTGAGCATAATGAGAAACGAGATAGTAAGTTACCAATTTGCAGAGCGGATAAAATCAGCACTGATCCTCAGCTCGAAGATGCTGCTGGTGCTCGAGGGTATGCAGGGGGATGAATTAGCGGGTGCGAAGCGAATAACTCTCACCTTCTTCGACGCGTTGTCTTCCGAGATCGTATTAGCCTCGAACGCGACGGGCAGGGAGGAGTTCAAGCTGGCGGAAGAGAAGCTAAAGCTGGTACGACGGATGATAGAAGCGGGCAATTTCAAGGAAGCTCATGGTACTCTCGGCAGTACCGTAGCGAGCGTTACCACTGTGTGTGCGAGCACCATGCAGGCCCTGACGGAAAAAGGACTGCTGTGATTCGTCATTAGTGCAGTGCAATTAGAAGTAGAAGGGAGTAGATTAGAAGTAAAACTCCCGTACGTACTCCGGCTTCCGTGTCAACAGATCACGAATACTAACGATCCCAATCGGCACGCCGTTCTCAACCACCGGCAGCCGCTTTATTCGCTTCCGTGCCGCGAGCTTGCACGCATCCTCCACCGAGTCTTCGGGATCGATAGTGACCAAAGGCGAGGTCATGATTTCTCGCGCTTTTACCTCGCTCGCTCTTCTATTCTTCAATAACGCCTTTAACGCGATATCTCGTTCAGTAATGATTCCCGTGGGTTCGCCGTCCTTCGTTATCACCACACTCCCTATCCCCAATTCCTCCATATCTTCCGCGATCTTCGTCACCAACGTCTCTTCATCCTCCGCGATGATAGGACGGCTCATTATATCCTTAACTTTCATCTTTTAGTTCACACCCCTATGCTCTATATCTAATCCAAACCTAAAATAAAAAGAGGAACTGCACACAGATTTCAACCCACTCACCCATTTTCGTATACGTGTCCACCTAGTTAGTTCCACGTGGATGGTGGTCTTCATTCCGCGGGATAGAATTTATGTACACACGTTGGATTTCTCGTCAAGATGTTTCTAACGCTTATAATGCCCACAAGCTTATCCTCTTCAACCACCGGCAGCCGCCTTATGCCCTTATCAGCCATAAGCTTGCATGCTTTCTCCAGCGATGCGTCAGGTTCGATGGTGAGCAGAGGTGAAGACATAATTTCCTTCGCCGTTACGTCGTCCGGGTTTCTCTTCATCGCACACACTTTTAGTGCTATGTCGCGATCGGTAACAATGCCGACCGGTTTCCCCTCCCTTGTTATTACGACGCTCCCGATTCCCGCCATCTCCATCTCCGTCGATAGCTTAGTAACCCGTGTCTTCTCATCCTCCGCAATAACCTCGGGCGTCATCACATCCCCGACCTCTAACATCTCGGTCGCCATTTTTCCACACCCATTACATTACACTATTGGGCTAAATCCTCATAACTCTTTCGCTTCTTCCTTTTAGCTAGTCTCTGTGGACGAGTCTAATACGCCGATAATATCGTCCTTAGCCAGATCGAGTATGCGATGCTTCAACTCCTCGACGCGCGTCTCTACAGCGCCCTTCAGCTCGATTTCATCACTGCCCTTAAAAATGTCCTCCTTCACCCTCTCGCCGATAAGGTCGTCCGTTTCAGGCTTCAAGCGAATAATAACCGAACCAGGCGGTAGGAATTTAGCGTATTCTTCCAACGCTCCGCTTTCTATACCGGCAATCAAGCCATCGGCATCGCCATCCGTAATACCGATCATGCGAATACCAAATCTTTTCAAGATGTCACCGGCAATGCTCGTCGTATCGTCTCCAATAGTCACCGCAACTTTAACCACACTATCCCGCCGCTCGAGCTTTGGGAAAAGCGTCTCAACGGTATAGAAGAAGCAAGCGAGCTTCTTATTTTTGGGATTATTCTGCAGTCCACCCTGTTCTATCCGTTTCGGCTTCGTACGTCTGATCACCGATGCGGTTTTTACCATCTCGCACTCCAGATCCAAAGGTGGCAGCTTCTCCAGGTTATGCTCTATCAACGTACCGCCCACGAGTTCTACGATGTTTCCGTCTTTCACAACCAGCGTAACACGGTTCGTCCCGCTCTCAGAGGAGGCTGTGCCGATGATGACGCCATCCACAACGATCTTCTCCCCCGGATGCACGCCTCGTATCTCCCTGTACACGAGACCGGATTCTTTCTTACAACGTGATTCGAGCTTGTTCGGCTCTCTCGCCTTGAACTCGCTAAAAACGCCCTGTATCTTCCCGTATACACGCTCATCGCCGGGCTTTACCAGCCAACGAATTAAAATCCTGCTGCTGTACTCCAATTGCACGAAAGATAGATTCCTCTCCTTTCCCCTACCTCGTTTCAAGAAATTCTTTAAAATGCCTTCGCCAAGCACAAAGCCGCTCTCTTCGGTCTTCGCATGGTTCACCAGCAGGATAAAGTCTATTCCGCGTTGTAAGAACTCGTCCACCACTTCGGAGGGTCGCATATCCTTGCTTATGTCGATCACGCGCTGCATACCCGCATCGATCACTGCGGTTTTTCCTGTTATACCACCCAAAGCCGCTTCTATCTCGAATCCGGCATCCTTCAGCGCTTCTATCGCTCCCTCTACTTCACCTTCATCTACGACTTCCGGTCCGTGAACGAGCAATCCCAAGGGGTTCATTATTAATTAGTTATCTAAGAGACTTACACAAAAACTTATTCGCGCACTATTTGTCTTACGCGCCCTTCGGGTATGGTAAAAAGCGGCTTAACGTGGCGTTATTGCGTATTCGGCAGTCTCTGCTTCGTTCAGCATTTGATAACGTCCCTTTATATTCCGGAGTGATAAACCTAAACGTATACCCATGTCTAACCGAACAGAAAGCGCAACGGAACCGCAAAAGCCGCTTTTAATGGTCAGTGAGAGCATGCGCAACGCGGATATGTATTACGCCACGCGCTTCCTCGCTGCAGACCCTTTTATTTATCTCTGCATTCCCGGTGAACAAAAAGAAATCCTAATTGTACCGCAAATGGAGTATGGACGTGCGATAAAGGAATCAATTGTAAAAGAGGTTCGTTCTTCGCTCGACTACGGGCAGAACCTTAAGCTGGAGGAGCTTATTGTTGAAATCCTTCGTGAAGAGCGTATAACCGCAATAGAAGTACCGAGGTATTTTCCCTTGTATACTGCCGAGGCCTTGAGAGAGAAAGGCATAGACGTAGTGCCCGTAGAGGACGTGGTAATGACGAAAGCGCGAGAGACCAAGAACGAGCAGGAGCTAACGTACATAAAGAAGGCGCAACGAGCATGCGAGAACGCAATGGCTCTCGCTATCAGACTGATAACGGATTCCACGGTAAATGAAACCGTTTTGATGGCTAACGGTGCGGCTTTAACCTCTGAACGCGTAAAAGCGTGCATAGAACACGCATTAATTGATGCGGGTTGTACCTGCGATGGTGGCGAGCCGATAGTCGCATGCGGTAAGCGGAGTGCCGATCCACATTTCTCGGGAACCGGGCCGCTCGTCGCGAATGAGCCCATAATCATCGATATTTTCCCGCGATTGAAAGTGGAGCGGTATTTCGCCGATATGACAAGAACCGTCGTTAAAGGTGCGCCGAGAAAGGAAATAAAAGAGATGTACGAAGCGGTCCTTGAAGCTCAAAATGCCGCATTAGCGCTTGTCAAGGAAGGCGTGACCTGTAAGGCGGTGCATGACCGTGTGTGCGATCTATTCGAAGGGAGCGGGTACGAGACGATAAGATCCGATGGTAAAACGGGGTTCATTCATTCTACGGGGCATGGCGTAGGGCTCAATGTGCATGAAGACCCCCGTGTTAGTGATAATGAGTACGTGTTGCAAACAGGGAACGTGATAACCCTGGAGCCTGGCCTGTACGACCCAGAAGTGGGCGGTGTCCGGCTGGAAGATATGGTACTCGTGTGGAAGAACGACTGTGAGAACCTGACGAAGTTTGAGAAGAAGCTGATGATATGATTGATTCCATTACAACCGAAATCCTGAAGGCACAAAATGAAGGCATACATAGCCCACGGGATTTGAAACCTGCTTGCCTACGAGCTATCATAGGCTCACAATGCTAAACGCCAAGCAGCGCACCGTGCGGATCGATCTCGCCCGCTTTTATCCGTGTGGACGATATCACCCTGCCATCTGCCGCTTTCACGTGCTCCACCTTAACGATCTTTATGGGCTTCTTGCCACGCGCTTCTCTGAGTTTGTTTATCTCCAACGCCACAGGATACGTCTCCGGCGATATAACAATATAATCAAAATCCTCATCCAAAGTACTGCCATAGCGGTCGTTTAATTCCACGATTCTCACTTCCACTCCGTATTCCTCGTGCATGTACCGTCTGATGCTCTCAGCCCGTACTTCGTAAGGACCGACTTCTCGGTCCCTGCTGGCACGCGCCATCGTATCAGAGGTTACGCCCACGATTATCTCGCCGCCACCTCTGCTCAGCTCGAACACTTTCTGCAACAGTTTCTTATGTCCGTCGTGCAGCAGGTCAAACGTGCCGCCGATTGCTACTTTCATCCACTTATAGTACATACCTATCTTGTTTGTTCAGTTATTTTTCTTCCAAAATCGTGTTTGGCCGAAAGTCTTATCATGGTGAACAGAGTTCTGGTAAGATTAACGGAGGCGAAAAAGTGAAAAGATTAAGAAGTTGGATGGGGATTGCCTTGGCAGTGGTGGTGACAATCTCGGTGCTTATGGCATTAACGGCGCCAACGACCGCGATTCATGATACGCCAGGAAGTCAATCAGGAGAAGCACAGTTTGCCTATGCGAAGCACCTCGAGCTGCAAACCAGACCAGTGGAATACCCACAGAGTTTTGAGGATATGAAGAAGTTGATGGGAGAGCGATTACAACTACTTTCAGAAAGGTTGGAAGACATAGGTGGTAGTAGCGCATCTAACACAGTGCCAATAGAAGAAAGTAAGAGGATGTTCGTATATCCTAATCTCTCTGAAAACTTCCTACGACTTTGGGATACTACCGCGATTCCAGACCTGAGTGAAAGTCAATCAAGAGGTGAACACCGTGCCAGTACGAAGAAACATGAATTGGAAAGCAGACCATCATTTGAAGATTTGATGGGCGTTGACGATATGGAGAAGCAGATAGAATATCGAAAGGTACTACAATCAGAAAGGATGGAAATGAGGGACAAATCTGAGGATCCTCAACCTATAGTAACTTTCGTACATTCATCAACGGGGAATGAAGTGACGAAATTCAGTAGCTCTTTCGACATATCGCCGATAGAAGAGCCGAGGATGATGCAAGGGTCTGGCTACCTCAATCTCTCCGGTAACTACTCAACACTGTGGCATCAGTCTCTTGAGGCGAATGATACGAGTGCGGAGATAATACCAGACATCGATGGTGACAATAATCCCGACGTTTTGGTTGGTGCCATAAAATATAATCCCGTGACGGATGTAGAGACGGTAACGGTAATAGCAAAGAAAGGAACCAATGGCACGCATTTGTGGGAGCAGTCAGTAAGTGCAAGTGGCCGTGAGAATTGCGGTATCGCTGTGTATCCATTAGACGATCTGGACGGGGATGGCTTGGATGATTTTTTGGCCTTTGAATGGACCTATAACGAGTCGACGGCTATAGCCACAATAACGGTAATAGCAAAGAAAGGAACCAATGGCACGCACTTGTGGGAAGAGTCGGTAAGTAGTGGTACTGAGTTCTATATTGCGGTATATTGGGGGGATGATCTGGACGGAGATGGTCTGGGTGATTTTATCTTTCTGGAGGGGATTTATGATTCGGTGACGTATACCGGGACGGAAGAGATAATCGCAAAGAGAGGATACGACGGCACACTCCTGTGGAAGCAGACCGTAAGTGGTGAGGCTTGCGAGATGAAGGTGGATAGGATAGTCGACCTGGACGGAGACGGCTTGGATGATGTTATTGTCAATGTCTGGAAGTATGATTATTGGGCAGGTGCAGAGGCAGCAAAGGTAACTGCAAAGAGAGGATACGACGGCATACTCCTGTGGGAGCAGACCACAAGTGGTTGGGCTTGCGATATGTATGTCGATTGGGTAGCGGAGTTGGACGGAGACGGCTTGGATGATGTTATTGTCAACGCCTGGAGATATGATATATGGACCAGTACAGAGGCAGCAAAGGTAACTGCGAAGAGAGGATACGACGGCACGCACCTCTGGGAACAGTCAATAAGTGCAATTGGCTATGAGAACTGCGATAAGTGGGTAGAAGGATTAGCCGATCTGGACGGAGATGGCTTGGATGACGTTATCGTTTATGAATGGTTATATGACGAATCGACAGGCACAGATACGGTGAAGTTAATAGCGAAGAAAGGAACCAATGGCACGCACCTCTGGGAACAGTCGGTAAATGCAAGTGGCTATGAGAATTGCGAGATGTGGCTGGATTGGTTTGTCGATCTGGACGGAGATGGCAGGGATGACGTTGTCGTTTATGAATGGGTATACAACGAAACTGCAGATACCGCAACCGGAATTTTAATAGCGAAGAACGGAAACAATGGCACTCACCTCTGGGAACAGTCCGTAAGCGCAAGCGGCGAGTGGAATTGTGATAAGTGGGTAGAAGAGTTAGTTGACCTAGACGGAGATAAGTTGTATGATGTTATTGTCAAAGAATGGATCTATAATGATTCGACAGGTACAAACACGACGAATTTAATAGCAAAGAAGGGAACCAACGGCACGCACCTCTGGGAACAGTCGGTAAATGCAAGTGGCTATTGGAATTGCGATATTAGGGTAGATGAGTTGATCGATCTGGACGGCGATAGCTTGGATGACGTTATCGTTTATGAATGGGTATATAACGAATCGACAGGTACAAACACGACGAAAATAATAGCGAAGAAAGGAACCAATGGCACGCATCTGTGGGAACAGTCAGTGAGTGGAACAGAGTGCTTTATTTGGGCATGGCCACTCCTCGACCTTGACGAAGACGGTAAGTTTGATGTTCTCGTTCATGAGTGGACATATAACGAATCGAACGATACAATGATGATGGAGGTAATAGCAAAGAGAGGATACGACGGTACACACTTGTGGAACCAGTCTCTAAGTGATACAGAGTGCTTTATTTTTGCCGAGCCGCTATTCTTGGACTTGGACGGCGATGGCGGGTATGACTTTATCGTTTATGAATATGTCTATAACGCATCGGCAGATACAGAGGAGATGTCAGTGATAGCAAAGAGAGGATACAACGGCACCCATTTGTGGGAACAGTCAGTAAATGCAAGTGGTTATGAGAATTGTGATATAGAGATAGGGGGAATAGTCGATCTGGACGGAGACGGCCGGTTTGAGGTCATCGTCTGCGAAGGGGAATATAACGAATCGGCAAATTTAACAACGGTGAAGGTGATAGCAAAGGAAGGGAATAATGGCACGCACCTCTGGGAAGAGTCAGTAACTGCAAGTGGCTATAGGACTTGTAATATTTTGGCAGGGGGGGTAGTCGATCTGGACGGAGATGGTCTGGGCGACGTTATAGGTATAGTAGACGTCTATAACGAATCGACCGATACCTGGACAGAAACGGTAATAGCAAAGAGAGGATACGATGGTACACACCTTTTCGAAGCGCAAGCCGAAGGGCCAATCAGGATTGCTACGTGGCGGGATGGATATGACCTGGACGGCGATGGACAGAACGATTTGTTGCTCTGGATACCCACCGAGGTGTATGCGGTAACACATAGCGGCATTTATCCGAACCTCTTTGATACCGGTGAACCGACTATTCCATATCCAAGCATCATGGGTACATTCAATGGAAGACTTACACTTTCGCATGACCTCGTTGTTCATCGGTTGTACACCTATCCCTGCTCGGGAACAGGAGGCCACAGCGAATCGGTAAGGATATGGGGAGATGGGATCGATACAAATGCGACCTGGGACGGCTACAAAGGGGACTGGCATAACATAACCTTTGACGAGCCATTTGTTACATTGGAAGCAGGGAAAATGTATAACATTACGATCGAACTGGGCTCGTATCCGCAGATTCATCATGCATACGCACTGCTAACAGTGAATGGCTGGATAAACTGCAAAAAGTTCGAAGATGTAAATGGAAATGTACACTACAATTGGATCCCTGCGATCAGAATTGAATGATAATTAAGCAGGGTTTCCTTTTTCCTTTTTTCCTCCTCATACCACCATGATTTAGGAAAACAGAACGACTTCGTTATATAAACATCAATCAGAGAAAGTTAACTTGCCAGAGAGCACCACTTACAAAAGCAATTAAGCCAATGCCAATCGCCAGCAACGTCTCTTTCCTCATTCTGTTATAGTCTCCAGTCTCGTCGCGCGTTTTTAGTAATTGAAAACAGGTATGGAGAAACAGCGCATCGGCCGCCATGACCGGAAATAGATACGCGAGATTGAAGTAATAAGCGGTATTGACCGAGAAGAGCGGAATCGCACTCAACACAACGGCGAGGGCATACGAAAAAAGCACGACCCGGCTCGCTTGCTTTACGCCGTATAGCCGTGCGATGCTCTTTATATCCCGCAGCGCGTCCCCTTTTATATCCGCTATATCCTTCATCACCTCTCTGCCGAAACCCGTGAGGAACGCTATAGCGGCAAGGACCAGGAGCACCAGGTCTATCCTGTCGGGTTCGACGATCAATCCGCCGAAGATAAAGGGTATCGCCATCGTCAACGCGATATAAATATTACTGACGGCGAGGAATTCCTTCATCTTCAGGTCGTATAGGATACCGAGCACCCCGGATATAAACGCCAGAATGAAGAGAACGGGATGGAGGAACGAGGCAATTATAATACCAATCGTAGTAGCGAGAATCGCAACGAGCAAGGCTTCCTCTTTCTTCAGTTCCCCTCTCACGAGTGGTCTATCCTGCCTCTGGTTCGCAATATCCGATTCCAGATCGCAATAATCATTTAACGCAAAGGTGCCTGCCTGGATGAAGAGTGCGGTAAAAAACCCGAACGTCGCGCCGAACGAAGGAAGCACCAACGAGAGCCCATAAATCGATGCAGGCTCGTAAATTCGACCTCCCGCGATGATTATTCCTATAAGCACGCCGAACCCGTACATCAAGCCGTGCTCCAATCTCGTTAATTCCCAGATCGCTCGTATTTTGCGCGTCATGTACTTTTTAAAATCTTTCTAAAGAAACAGCAGTGATTATTTCCCGGAAACACTTTTGCGACGCAAAAGGGTTTAAGCGGAGTCGCTGGGAATCGAACCCAGGTCGTCAGGTCCGGAACCTGACAGGATATCCTCTACCCTACGACCCCTCCTTTTAGGTATTACTAACTAACACAAGCCAACAGATAAACTTACTTTTTTCTCTTCAACACCTCTAGCCCGGGCAGTTGATTCCCTAAGAGATAACGCAGGAATGCGCCCCCGGCAAGGCTCACGTGTGCGTGTTTCAGCTCTCTTTTGTCAATGCCGACCTCGCTGATCGCCGCCGAGGTGTGCCCGCCACCAAGTAGCGAGAACGCTTTGGATTCTGCGATTGCCTTGAAGAGCGCTCGCGTGCCGTCTCCAAAGCCCTCCTTCTCGTAATATCCTGCGGGACCCTTCATAATTACCGTACGCGCGTTCTTGATGATCTCTGAATATTTCTCCATCGTTACATGCCCGATATCGTAGATCGGCTGATTTGGTTTGACCTCATCGACCG
Organism: Desulfobacteria bacterium; assembly: GCA_035528755.1. Classification (GTDB taxonomy): domain Archaea; phylum Halobacteriota; class Syntropharchaeia; order Alkanophagales; family Methanospirareceae; genus JACGMN01. The sequence goes on from DATKXZ010000052.1 coordinate 12,876, forward strand.
GAATTTCCTCGCGCTTCCCGTTGGATTCGATGGCGAGATCCCAGGGATACTTGATTTTATTTCCCGCTCGTTTCTGTATGTCCTTTGCCCTGCGCACGCTTTCTAAGAGTTGATCATCGACTTTCATCGGGATCATACCGTTCGCAACCATGAAGAGATTGCCAACCCCGCCTGTGGTGAGTATGTAATCCACTCTGCGGGAATCCAATGCGAACTCGATGATATCGAATACCTCTTCGGGCTTCATACCGCCGAGCACGTACACACTTGGGCGCTCCATGTGATGGATCGCGCGTTCCAATGCGCGCAGCTCGCTCTCCATCAAACGTCCCACGCCGGCATCCAGCACCATTGGAAAACCCACTACCGATGCATGCGCCCGATGCGCCACGGAGAACGCGTCATTTATGTACAGATCGGCGAGCGGTGCAAGCCTCTGCACAAAGATCGATCTCGAATGCTCCTCCGGCGTTTTATCAAGCGTCTCTTCAGCAAGCAGTCGCAAATTATCAAGCAGCAACACCTCACCGTCTTCAAGCGTATTTATCGCCGCACGCGCGGCAGGCCCGATTATGTCCTCGACATACGTCAAGCTCACGATTTTACTGAGCAAACGCGCGTGCTGCTCCAGCGAGAGGAACTCCTTACCGCCTGCACGGCCCTGATGCGCGAGGATGACCACTTTCGCGTTCCGCTCCGCAAGTTCCCGTATCGTCTTCGCGTTCTCCACTATCCGCTCCTTCATCTGGACTTTGCCATCGATAATGACGGAGTTCAAATCCGCTCTGAAGAGTACCGTCTTGCCCGCTACGTCGAAGTCATCCAGAGTCAAGAAATCTCCTAACTGGTTATTCATTCTTATTAATTTACTCTGCAATCCCGCTTACTTACGCACCACATCACAGTCCTAGCTTCGCTATCCGATCCATCATGTCGACCAAGCGGCACGAGTAGCCCCACTCGTTGTCATACCACGAGAGCACTTTCACGAAGTTGCCTTTGCCGCCGATCACATTTGTGTACTCCGCATCAACGACGGACGAATAGTTCGTGCCGATATAATCAATGGAGACAAGCGGCTCGTGAGAAACAGCGAGTATACCGCTCAAAGACGATTGCGCAGCTTGTTCGAGAGCACCGTTCACCTCTTCGCGCGTAACGTCTCGTCCTAACTCCGTCACGAGGTCAACTATGGAAACGTTGGCTGTAGGCACTCGTAACGCGATTCCATCCATTTTACCTGCTAAGGGTGGTAATACAACCCCTAATGCCGCTGCAGCACCGGTGGTCGTGGGTATTATCGACATAGCAGCCGCACGTGCTCTTCTCAAGTCTTTATGCCGACCATCAAGAAGCTTCTGGTCACTGGTGTACGCGTGCACCGTGGTCATAAAGCCCCGGTTGATGCCGAATTCATCGTTTAGCACCTTCGCCACGGGAGCCAAGCAATTGGTGGTACACGAGGCGAGCGAAATAATCTTGTGCGCTGCATGGTCGTACATTTCGTCGTTGACCCCCGGAACGATCGTTACATCCGGCTCCTTCCCCGGCGCGGATATCAGTACCTTCTTGCAGCCAGCGGTGAGATGTTTCGATGCGTTCTTCCGGTCTCGAAACGCCCCCGTAGATTCCACTACCAGATCAATGCCCAAATCGCCCCAGGGCAGCTTCTCAAGGGCGGTCTCCGCCAATATCTTTATCTCCTTCCCATTCACCACGAGCGTGTTCTTCTCCTTATTCGCCTGCACGTCAGCATCAAACACCCCATGCACGGAATCGTACTTCAAGAGATGTGCAACCCAGGAAGCCTCCGCCGCTCGGCTATTTATTGCCACGATATCGAGGTCTGATTTATCCCGTAGCGCTGCTCTAAACAGAATTCGGCCAATTCTACCCCATCCATTTATCGCTACCGTTATCATATACGGAGTTTCACCGTCTTTATATTTAACGTTTTCGCTCTATTCGCCTCGTCACACTAGAATTGCCACAGCATGATGATGATCGGCAAAAGCAGCACACCCATCGCGTTGCTCCGCTTTACGCCGAAGTGGATTGGAATAAGCCCGATGCAGGTACCTACAAGAAGAACCAGCAAGCCTAAGGCGCCTGTAAACATAAATACGAGCGCAACGAGGAATAGGGCTATGCCGCTCAGCAACGTTCGATACGGCAGTCTCGCGAATTGCAAAGCGAATTGCCTTCCGATATACTTGGTAATGAAGAACGAGAAAGGGGCTGCGATTAGCACTGCAATGAGCAGATAAACCAATGCGGATGGCGGAATGGTGCCTTCCCACGGCTGAACGTTCAGGATACGGCTTATCGCTATCGTCGCCCCGCTGCGCGCACGTGAAATAATAAAGAGCGTCTCGATGCAGAAAATGACGTTGGCCGTATTGACCCCGCTCAGGGTCACGATCACCTGTTCAGGCTCTCTGTTCCGCCGTGCGAGCATTGCCATTACGGTCGCGTGTGCAGAAGTGATCCCGGGCAGGACGCTGACCAAGGAGCCGAACGCCGAGCCGGATAGAACGGATTTTACGGTGTCGCCACCACTAATCACAGGCTCTGCTATCTCTTGCTCCGGTATCTCAGGCGTGTAAAGCAGCGAGAACAAAATGGTTGAGAGCCCGAACAATCCGGTAAGTGCCGGAAAGAGCATAGTAGAGCGAAAGAAGAATGGCGCGTGCACCGGCATGTCCAGTATCACATAGCCAAACAATCCAGAGAGGCAAAAGACGAAGGATGAGAGTAGAATAGCCTGGTATGCTTCCATCCGTTCGCTGAAGCTCTCCGTGAGAATGAGCAGCGCGGATAGCCCGATGAGGAGGTAGAGCATCAAACTTTGAAGGAGCTCGTAGAAGTGAAGCGCTGAGAAAATGTAATAGAACGGTATGATGAGGAGAAACGAGAATATAACCGCACCGAAACTGCCGATTGCCGAGAGTGCAGTCGCTTCGTAGGCACGACCTTCGAGCAGTAAGCGGTGTGCCGGTAGCAAGGCGAGTGCGGTATCCCCTTCGGGCGCGCCGATAAAGGCGGCAGGGATGAAACTCAAAAAGGTGTGCGCCACGGAAGCGGCGAGGATGGTGACCGCAACCAGAACGAGTAACAGATCGGAAGGGAGAAAAGCGGTCAAGAAATGCGGCTCCGCGATGAGCACCGGGGCGATGGAGAGAAGGATGAACGCGACATTATTGGGATGGAAGCCCGGGACGAGACCCGTTAGTGTGCCTAAAAGCACGCCGAGCATCGAAAATGCAAAGAGCCATACCAACGGAAGAAACGGGTCGATCATCTGTCAGGTTATCACATCTCGTATTCTTTGCAGAACAATTGAACATTGGTTCCTCTTAAGAAATAGGTTTGCGCTAAAAGGAAAACACAATGAATTATCTGTGTGAGCACAGAAAATCCTAGGTGAGGGCTGGAGGGAGTGCTTATAATTAGACTTGTTGCCAATTAAGGTGATCTTCGCTAAGAGGCTTTTAAATTGGCTATGCTCTGTGTTATCAACTATGATGAGCGTGAACAAAGCTTTAAGGAGCGATAGGTTGATAAGAGCCACGACAGGGCTATCCGCGCCTGAATTTAAGCCTCTGGTTGCTAGTTTCTATCGCGACGTGAACTTCAAATGTCGAAAGAATCGTTTCTTGTAACTCTTCATCCTGCTCACAAAGTAATTGCATCAAAGGTTCAACACACTCTTCGGTCCCATCTCCCCTAAGGCAGAAGCGGCTTTCTCTCGTAACTCACTGTTCCTGTCCTCGAGCGCCATGATTAAGCGATTGATATCGCCTTTACTTTTCAGCTTCTCAATGTTTGGTTTAAACAGCCGCCATCTCATCTAGCAGTCCTCTTCCGTGGGATCCACGCTCTTAACCACGTTGATTTTGTGTTTGTTTAAGCGAATTGAGAACGTTACGGGCAAATATTTTAATTCTTGCTTTAGCGTAAAGAGCCGTTCCACCCTTTTCCTTGAGTAACGAAAAAGCCTTACGGAGATCATCACGTGCTCTGTTATTCACATCCACAGTATCCAAGTCCAGTGCGGTTTGGAAATCCTCTATCGCCTCCGAAAATCGGTTGAGATGCAAATACGCGTTGCCGCGATTTACGTAGGCTTTGTAGCTTGACCTAAGTTTAAGTGCACTGTCATAATCCGCTATCGCTTCCGCATATCGCTCTAACCGACTATAGACATTACCACGGTTGATATAAGCATTGACATACGTCGGATCCACTCCTAATGCTGTAGTATAATCCTTGATCGCACGATCGTATTGCTGTAGGTTTCGATAAGCGTTTCCACGATTGTAATATGCTCTAGCATCTTCGGGATCTAGCTGAATAATCTTATCAAAGATCTCTACTGCCAACGGGTTATTCTTTTTGGCATATTCGATACCCACATCACGTAACACTCTACAATCCGCTTTTACAGCCAAGCTCAACGCCTTTTTAATTTCTTTTTCGCGGATGAGTTCCTGAAATCTGTCAACGATAAGTCTACTTCTCTGGTTCAAATACCGTTCTTGTACATACAAAGCTTCTAAGAGGCCGTCCAAGGACTCCACAGATTTTGTATCCAACTGCTCGATTCGGGAATCGAAAAGGGTTAGAGTTCGTTTAATTGCGTTGAGTTGATCAACAGCCATACCACTCTGTTCGATCGCCGATATCGTTCTCCTGATCTCGTTCATTTCACGTTCGCTCTGTCGACTGAACGCTTCAGAATCGTGTTGAAATTGATAACTGTTCAACTTAACGAAGAGTACCCCGTCTGAAGAGTCAATGTCAAGTTTCCCTTTATTCTCATTAATGAGCTCTTGATGAGCTCTAATTTCTGAATGAACCTCTTTAAAACGGGTTAGTCTACTTTGAACCGTTGAACTCTTCTTTCTAATTTTACCGATTACTGACCGTATCTCTTTTACGTTCCTTTCGTCAATGAGTGGTTTGACCAGCTTTAGAGCGTTGTGCGTCAAATTCGTAAGACTCTTCTCATCGGGAATGCCATAAAGAGCGTTTATTTTCACATACGCGTACGCCATATCAGCGGGAGACAAATAGCCCAACCTCAAGGTCTGTATACCCAACCGTTCTTCCATTCCGTTCAATACTACCTTACCCATACCTAACATGAGCGAAGCCAAGTCAGTGAGCCGCTCATTTTCTTCGGTCGTTTGAAGCCAGATATTCCGCGAATGCAAAAGATCATGCGAGATTTCGTGAGCTAGTATCCGCCCTAATTGTAGCGCCTTTTCTCTGAACTGTGACGATATTTGGATTTCCTCGCTCCGACCACCCATGTATATCTTCCCAGCAATATTACGCCCATTAATGGTATCCTCAAGGGGACGAAACTCTATTTTGGGAATATCGCGCCCCAAATGTTTTGCTATACTCTCAGTTGCTGCAGAAAATGTCACATACGGTGGTTTGTCCCTCTTAACATTATCAAGAACCACATGTAGTGATGGTATTAGATCTATCCTTTCCAAATTTTCGTAAAATTCTTTGTTTGACTCAAAAAGGAAATCCTTTTGAGGAACACGACCGATTTGTGAATGCAAATATTCGACCTTTTCATCAATCCACTTTTTCATGCGACCCCTCCCATTATTTTTATCGGTATTAGGCCTGAAACGATCTTAATCTCTTTCCAAGTTTTCATCAAATACGAACCTTTCTCTGGGCGGAAGGCAGTTGAAATACACTGCTTCTATCCAAGGTACGACACGCGTTTTCCTTCTTCTACTCCCACCTCCCCCTTCGTTCTACTTACCCGCCTTTAGGCATCATTAAATATAATAATCATTAGCCCTACATGACATAAAAACGCTTTTGCTATTTTAGTAACGAAGAGCAAAAAGGTAGTCAACTGGAATCGATTATATTGAAATAGCTTTTAAAAAAGATCTCACTCCAAAAACGTTATTTTTAACAATCGTAACTGCCACGAAACGGTTTCAAGAAAGGCGTTTCACCATGAACGGGCCTTCTCGTGTGTATCCGAATCGCGCATAATAGTCCCGCACGCCGAGCCCGCTCATCACCGCCATCTTCCTGTACCCATCGTCAGCCGCTATCTCCTCCGCGTTTTGTAACAGACGTGCACCGTAGCCGCGATGCTGCCAGCTCTGCTCTTTCCGTTTGCCCAGACCAACCAGTTCGCCGTAGACGTGCAAGTCGCGAACCAGCGCAGCGTGCTGCAACTCCGTCCGATGCGGCTCGTAGGGGAATCGCAACCTCAGCTGCGCTATTAAAATATCCGCCTCAACGTCTTCGTACGAGAGGAAATATTCCATTCCTTTGCACGCCTCGTAGCGTTCGGATAAAAGCTGTGCATCCCGTTCGTCAGCAATCCGTCCTGCCAGCCGGGAAAGACCTGCCTCTCTGCACCGTATGCACCTGCATCTGAACCCCTCTTCGCGCAGCCGCGCATGCACTAACTGCCGCAGGTTGCTCTTCTTCACACCCGCGTCTATGAACTGCGCGGGGATATCACGCTGTATCCGTTGTATCCGCACCCATTTCGGCATTATCCGTTTCGCATGCGTGATTATCTCAATCGCTTCGTCCTCACGAATCGGCTCGTAATCGCCCCGATGCCACATATCGTATAATTGCGTGCCTTTAACCACCAGTGTCGGATAGATCTTCAAATAATCCGGCTTGAAGTCAGGATCGCGAAAGATACGGTCGAACATAGCCTTATCGTCCTCGATAGTAGCGCCGGGCAGGCCGAGCATCACGTGGAAGCCCACCTTTAACCCGCTGTCCCGCACTCTTCGGTTCGCCGCTATCGAATCTTCGACCGAATGCCCCCGCTGTATCGTTTCCAGTATCCGGTTACTGACCTGCTGCACGCCCAACTCGACCTTGGTCGCACCCAGCTCCAGCATCCTGTCTATCTCCCCCACTTTCGCATAATCCGGTCTCGTCTCGAATGTTATGCCCGTGTTTCGTATTGCGCGCCCGCGCTCGGTGGCTCCAAAGTCTTCCAGCGCGTCCAGGCACCGGTTCACAAACCACTGCTGGTAATCCAGGGGTCGCGCCGTGAGCGTGCCGCCCATCAGGATCAATTCGACCTTATCGAAATCGTGTCCGATCTCCTCTATCTGGTGCAGTCGCGCTTTCACCTGCTCGTAGGGCTCGAAACCGTGTTGCGCCGCTCGACTTGCTGCCGGTTCCCGCCCGACATAACTCTGCGGCGACTCGAAATCAGACGCGGGACCGCCGGGGCACATCATGCACTTACCATGCGGACAGGCGAACGGCGAGGTCATCACCGCAACGGGCACGACACCAGAAGCCGTACGCATCTTCTTTCGCTTAAACCGCTCTTTAAATTCGTCCCGGCTCAGTTTCAGCACATCCGAGTTCCTCGGTATGCTGCTCAGTCCGTACTTACTGCTGATCTCTTTCTTCAGCCGATTTATACTCATCGGATCGCTTAAGTCTCGTTCCGCTACGAGTTCCGCGATCTCTTTACATGCGCGTGTGTATGCATCCGTATTTGACATTGTTGGCATCGCTCGTCATTCGGATTAGATTCACACGTATCCGCTCAGTTCCTCTCTCTCCCGTTCTCTTTGCTCTGCCCGTTCCTCTTCGCGTTCGCGCTCCATACCTGCCTCTAATTGTTCATCATCTTTCCGTCTTTTAGCCTCTAAATCGGTTGTATCAACTTCCAACTTCACTATCTCGCCTACCTTCTCCAATAACTCCTTTGCCGCACTGAAATCAGGATATTCAGGATCCGTTGAGCTCTGCACCGTGCTTGCAAATAAGCAGACTCCTTCTATACCCTTCTCACGCCCTACAGCAGTAACGAGCCCGGAAAAGCCTATAAATCGATCTACCTGGGTCGTCCCAATTCCGTAGCGGGACATCTCCTCTAACAGCCCTACATCGGTCACGCAGCATCGTATGCCTTCTTCTATTACCTGCGCACCGAGAGAAATCACCCGCGTTATATTAAGCTCGGTAAACAAGTCCGTGAGCTTGTCCGCGACCATATAATGATTATACGCATCATAAGCCTGATACCCTTTTATTATTACAATGTCCCGACCGTTGGCTTCTTCCTCAGGGCTTTCGTTTTTTAATACGTATATCGCCACATTTGGAAGCTTCGTTACATACCCTTTCTCGATTAGTGCACCCGCATGGCTGGGCGCCTCGAGATACGAAGGGCCGTAATAAATGCAGGGGAACCCGTATGAAAAGAGCTCGGCAAATAGCGTGGGCTGTAAACTCTCCACGAGCACATCAACGACAAGTTTACCCACGGACCTCAGTCCTGGTGATCCCACTATTGCTACGGGATCATTCAGCGCGATTTCACGTGTATCACGGTACTCTATCCATACTTTTCTCGTTACGCCCATAGTTAAAATTAAGAGGCCTTTCTTAAAAAGAAAGAATGCTGAGAGTTATAGCGCATCGTGGCGCACGGGCCGAGGAACCTGAGAACACGCTTAGAGCCGTGAAGCGTGCCGCAGAGTGCGGTGCCGATGCGGTGGAGGTTGACGTTCGATTCAGTAGCGATCAGGAACCGGTGGTCATTCACGATGAGACGCTGGACCGAACGACGAATGGTTCCGGGGCGGTCTCTGAGCAGACATTTGAACAATTGCGAACTCTTGATGCTGGCAATGGGGAAAAGATTCCAACGCTATCCAAAGTGCTTTCGCTCGTCAAGGCGCTTGGACGTGAGTTGGTGATCGAATTGAAAGAACCCGGGACGGAGGAACGAGTCGTGCGTGAGATAGTAAGAGCAGGGAGGGAGAGAAACGTGGTTATCGCATCGTTCTTCCATTCATTGCTGCTCAGGATGAAAGAGCTGGCTCCCGACTTGAAGACCAATGTTATTACTCTCGTCGCTGCCCGTTTTTCCGGTTACGTTGGCACTTGATGCAAAAGCGGCTGCCATTTTTCAGTGTTATCCCCGATTTGAGAGGGGATACGTGGAAGATGCAAGGAGGAACGGATTGGAGATTTACGTGTGGCTCATAAACACGGTGGAAGACCTTGAAAGAGTACGTGGACTCGGTGTGAACGGCATCGTTACTGACAATCCGTGCCTCTTCAAGTCACGGTGACTAGGAAGGTTAGCAATTTTGAGGTGCGATTGCCTCATTTCGTACTGACGATTTTTACTATGTCGTTGCCTTCCAATGCGTGCTTCTCGCCCAGTCGGAGCTTGGTTCTCGCATCCACGGCATAAAGGTAGCTCTCGCCGATATCCGTATGCACCGCGAAGGCCAGGTCTCTGGCGGTGCTCCCGCGTTTCAAAAGTAACGCATCGGGCAGGATTCGGCCGGTGGAATCGCTGAATTTGTGCTCGTCCTCGACGGGGTACGCAACCACGTAATCTAACAACTCGAAGACCGCACGATTGAGTATCTCCTGGATACCGGTGCCGCCATGGGCATGACTGAACTCCCGTATCTTCTCCAGCCCTTTTACCTGCTTCTCCGAGGGGTCGCCCGAAATGTCGAAATCCGCAGTACCGGGCAGATAGGAAATGATCTTGTTCTTCGCAGCGGTTCTCAACGCGAGTTCCGCAGCAGCAGAGCAGGGAATCACGGGCTCTTCGTTCTCTTCGCTTACCTCCTTCAGCCGCTTTATGTTCGCTTCCGGCGCCACATCGGCCTTGTTCGCCGCAATGAGCATCTTTTTACTCTTTCTTATCAGTGCCAAAGCCAGCTCTTTCAGGTCATCATCAGTCCAGGACTTGAATTTAGCCCGGTCTAAACTCTTGGATTCCAGGAGTGCCATCTGTACGTGCTCTTCCATCACGCCGACGCCTGCTAATTGCTCGGAAAGCAGCCGCTCGATCTTCAGGCCTTCTAATTCCGCCCTGCGCTCGATCTTACGCCAGTTCTTCTTTATTAGCCCATAGACCCACATGTTCAACTCCGCTTTGAAGAACTGGATATCTTCGAGCGGGTCGTGACTGCCGAGATCCACCACGTTGCCGTCCACGTCCGTGCCCCCGGAGGCGTCGACGACATGTATAATCGCTTCTGCCTGCCGGAGCTGGTCTAAGAATTTGTTTCCCAGGCCTCTTCCCTCGTGTGCGCCCCGGACCAGTCCTGCCACGTCCAGGAGCTCCACAGGCACGAATCGAAACCCGTCAATGCAGTTCCCGCACTCCTTACCGCCTGTCGCCTCCTGAATCGCGTCTTCCTGACACGGGCAGTTTACCTTCACGTATGCGATGCCGGTATTGGGTGCGATGGTGGTGAAGGGATAGGAAGCAATCTCAACATCCGCGAGCGTAGAAGCTTTGAAAATGGTGGATTTGCCGGAATTTGGCTTCCCCGCGAGTCCTATTGTTATCATTTCTGTTCTTTTTTACTCTATTCAGTCTTCAACCGAAATTGTTTCCAACTGGCTTACGATGCCCCACACCAGCGCCCTTGTATGAGACGGGATATTAGGATTGGCGGTTAGTTCATCCAGATCGGAGATCACCGCTGCCACGCGCACTGCCAGTGAAGCGTCACCGTTCAGTAGCTCATCCTTTAAATCGCCCGTCGAGCGCCTTAGGTTCCGCGGAACGGTTATATCGCTTATTATCTCTTCCAGCATCTCGACGCATCGCTGCACGACTTCTTCTTTTTCTGCCACTTCCATGCGCATCACTCATCACCCCCGCTATTCCCCGTGTGGAACAAGAAAGGTAGCCTCGTAAACGTGTAATCGAATCGCTCACTAAAATATTCCACGCTGCAATAAAAATACTTATGTAATGTCGAACGGCATGCATGTGTAGAGTCCCGAAATTATTTCGTCAGGAAGTTTCACCAAAACGCATGGTGAAGCTCACGGACAGAAAGATCAAATGGGCGGTTAATCAGGTAATCAACAAAGGAGAGAGCACAGCGGTGGTTGCCGCGATATATGGTGTC
>DATKXZ010000053.1:0-32887 GCA_035528755.1 Desulfobacteria bacterium
TACAATAACCGTATCCACGGAGCTCTTAACCTGGAATGCGGTGAAACCCCAGATGAGGCGTTTATCAGGAAACTGAGCATCGGGAGTATCCTTGGAATGTTCCTCGTGTGGAACTAAAAGGAGGTACGTTTATGAATGTGAAAGGTCTTATGGATAGTAGGCGAAATAATATTAGGACTCAACACGCCCCAAACTTAGTGGATTCCTTGATAAGCCCCAACTGCTTAGCTTTTATAAAATTTCTGCAAAGAGTATTGATTATTGGTTCTGAAAACGCTTCAAAACCTTCAACTCTTATTGATCCTGTCGGAGGGTCTCGGTCAAAGAGAAGATCATATGACATTCTGATCATATCCTCCAGTGGTAGACTTATTTCGGCAATATATTTCAGTTCTGGGATGCCTTGTGTAAATCGGTCACGTCCTCCTGGATTTATCGATATCTTTCCACCATCCAAAACATCATCGTCATCAGTTCTCCAGTTTCGACCAAGTAAGGAGTTTTTCACTGCTTGCTTTTCTCCAACTAACTGCGGACCATACAGGTATATCGTTGGAATAAAAGGATGCAGTGCCGATGTAATTTTGAATGCTTTTGCAACCAAGATACCCAACTTTGATAGATGTGTAGCTCCTAATGCGTTTGTATTTCTGCGATTCGCCAGAACAAGGTGAGGAATATCAAAAGAAGTCTCTATAGGGATTTGAATCTCCTTTTTCCTGATTTCCATTATCCTTGCATAGGTATTTTTATACTCCTGAGAAATCTTCCTCTCTTTCACGTATCAGCCCTCCATATTTTTCATCGATCACCCAGTACTTTGTTCTTCCGATCCTCTTTGTATGAAGAATCTCCCTGCATCCCTTATCACCCAGCACCTTTTCGATCAAACTCAGATAATACGAGACCGTAGAAGGTTTGATCTGGAGTTCATCTGCTAATTCATTTCTACTCACATACTTCTTTTTATCTGACAGCATAAATAAAACTTTTGAAGATGCATGATTCAGCTCTGATAATGCTGAAATAGCATCGTTCAAAATTTCTTTCATCGCATTTACTTCGATATATGGCTTTTTCGGTTTGATCTTGCTCGTGTATCCGAAATAAGCACCGCATATATTTGATAGTCTTATCAGAGTATCATATTCGCTGCTTCCGCAATACACACCAAAACTCCAGAGATGACGATATTTTTCTTCGAGCAAACGAATCTCAGAAGGTATTGTTGTACCCAGTTCCACATAATCCCCTTCATCGGATGCCAGTAGAATTTTATTATAATCCTTCCATGCAATCGGTGCCGGAAGCCCGATCAAAATGTTCTCCTCAGCAACTCCCGAATCCTCAGAGATTCTTCTGCGCGCTTCATTCAATTCTGTGACATCCCTCTCCATTCCCTCAATGGTACTGCGTATATGGGTGGGTGTGGCATCATCAAGCACAAACACCCTCTTAAATAATCTCCGATGCAACAGCCGCTCAACAAGTGGTTTTGCCCTATCTGAGTCTCTCATTCTCAGTAGCAGTTCCAAATCCCCAGATATAAATATATCATATTCATTAATGGTATTATCACTCAGCGCATACTTAAGTGCCGTGATAAACATCTCATCTGCGATCAGTGATGTATGGTGGAGATATACGGCTTTTCTGAGCGTAAATCTAGCATTCAAAATACTTAAAATTGAATTTAGGGTATCAAGAGAATTTTTAAACCCGATCCGCTCTTCATTATCGATATTGATTATTTTAAACGATGAAAAAACCCTATCGTCATAATTACCGTAAGGTAGTCCGGTATAAAAAGAGTCTCTACGCAAATAATCCAGTGAATCTGCATCGATATAACCATCAATCAAGTCAGTAAGATACGCTCTATTTCCTATCAAAATTTGATAGATCGAGTTCAGGTCCTCATCCTTCAAAACATCACATACAAATGGTGTTTCAATATCCCCTTTGATCTCCAGAACTTTCTCCTTATATGTCCCATCCAGTATATATTTGATAACAGTCCGATGCACAGGCATACCCATGCTGCTTAATCGCTCTGTGATATGGACATAAGCAGGTTGAGCCGCATCATGCAGCAAAGCAGCAATATATAATAAGCGTTCATCCTTACGTGATATTGGCATACCGGATAACCGCACAATCTTCTGCGCCATCCATCTTGTCCCTATGCTGTGTTCAAACCGCGTATGGTTCGCACATGGGTATACAAGGTTGACAAAGCCGAGTTGCGCCACATGTCTCAGGCGCTGCATCTCATACGTATCAAGAATTGATGCTTCTTCATCCGACAGAATGATATCTCCATAGAGTGCATTGCGAATCTCCATAATAACTAATCAAGACTTAATACATATAAACCTATCTTTTAGTTAGTGGTGTCTTGTTTAAATTTAATCGTAGATTTAAAGTTATTTCGTGAATCAACAACAAATCTGCATTGGTATAACTTATCAATTTTGTTTGGAAAAAACTCCTCGAATACAGAAAAAATCCATCTTGAAGTTTAATCTACTACCGATATATCTAAACTAATCAACTATTGAGATCCTTCCGATAAACAGATACGTGACTTTTGTGACGTTGTTCTTCTGTGGCAACTGATAAACTTTTATGCGATCCATCACTGCATTTTCATGATAACCTGCTTGTTTACGTTGAATAGTGTATTTAAAGTTGATTGATAATTCAACATTAAACATAGGATAACGCAATTTTTAAAATTTTAGTTTGAAATAAAGCATTATAACGTAATAGATTATTTTTGGTGTTGATTAAGTGAACAATATGAATAAATTACTAAATTGTTTGGATGGTGTAGATATACATTTATATAACTTTTGTGACTATAATAGTATATGTCTGTAGATAATCCATTTACAACTGCTGTTGGAAGTATGCCACCGCGCTTTGCCGGAAGGCAAAACGAAAAAGACTCGTTTTCAATGGGGTCAAAATCTTTAACACAAGGGAATCCAAGAAATCTTGCATTTGTTGGTGATTATGGGACTGGTAAAACTGTTCTTCTGAAAGAATTCTCTAGTATGGCAAAAGATGTGTTTTGTATCACGTTTCCCTGTTACCAGTTCGAGAACTATGCCCAGTTCTTTAATTTCCTGATAGATACAATAAACAGGAAGATCCGTGAATCAAAAAGCAATAAGATACTGAATATTTTTAGAGAGAATATTAAAAGTTTTTCGATACCTCTTGTCGGTGGTGGTATTGAATTCAAAGAGGACGATCCGGCATTTGATCCAATGAACAGGATGATTGGTACATTTGAATCAGTTTATAAAGCTGTTGATCAACCGATCATCTTATTTTTCGATGATTTTCAATATTACCTGAAAACGATAGGACAGTCGGAGGTTCTCAAACAGGCGTTCACAGTATTGACTCAGGAACTTGAGTACGATATCATGCTGACCATTTGTGGTGACTTGACCACCTTTGAAGGCGTTCAAGAGCCGCATGAACCGATTGCACGATTCTTTGAACCTATGAAGATAGAACCACTCTCCCGAGATGAGATCGATGATGCGATCAACACCCCACTGAAGTCGCGTGGATGCCGGTTCACCGATGAAGCAATCGACAGGACACACGAACTGAGTCAGGGGAGGGCGTATTATGTACAATTGTGCGCTCATTACGGATTGAATGAAGCACACACCAGACAGGTAACACCAGAAGACGTATCGACTGGATTGCGCAGCGTTTTGAATCGATTGGCAATAGAACGTTTCGATAAAATCTATAATGGAGTTAGTCCAGATCAACAGACCGTTTTGCAAGTCATAGCACGCTCGGATAGACCATTGCTACACAAAGAAATAATAAATGAATCAGAAAGCTATGGTGTTACCGAAAGTTCGGCAAAGATGTCAATCTCGCGATTGCGAGAAACGGATGTCCTGATGAAAGCAGGGAACAAATATCAGATACGGGAAAAACTGTTAGAGGAGTATGTACGGGGTAAATCGGTAGTGCTCTAACATATAGTTGGTGATAGTCATTCCAAAAAGTTTCGTTGATACTGATAGCCAATCAATTCAACATGTAGTCCTAAAAGATTCAAAATACTATGAATGTATGAAAATGAATAATAAAAATAAAGAATTTTTTTTGGAAAAATTATTGTAACATCTGCAAATGGAAAAGGAGATTCTAAGAAAATATGCATTAAACCAACTCCGGATAAATGATATTGTAATAGATTTTAAATAATCTAATTGAATATATTCATTTTACAGTTGCACCTATTTAGAAGGTTTATAGTTGACCCCTTCTTATGCCGCCGTTATTGTGCATGTTTAAGATGTTCTAATGATGCACAAATCAGCCATATCGCAGTCACTATACTCCGTACTTAAGTACAGGGCATGCCCTTAAGCACGAGGGCGTATGACTTAAACTACACCTTTATCACAGGTATAATAAAGCTTTTCGATTTTTTTATTTCTGATGTTTTCGTCCAAAAAATTTGGTATAAAGCGTTATGTACCCGGTTTTACGCGTTTTCCCCTTCCTTCATCTGCTACAACTAACAATTTTGCCCGACAAACTTCCAAAGAGGAACAAAAAACTATTCATCTCTGTACCCAACTTCAATCGTCATCAGGTCACTCGCCACGTCGGTGTTCTCGAACACCTGTCGCGCTTCTTCCTTTAGCTTGCGTGCCCCCTCTAAATCAGAGTATCGCGCGCTGAGATGCGTGAGTATAAGCTTTCTCACCTCAGCTTGCTTCGCCACTTCTGCCGCCTCCAACGCGGTGGAATGCATGTAATCAATCGCATATTCCTGCGTCTCTACCGAGAGCGTGCTGTCATGTATCAATAAATCCGCGTCCTTGCTCGCCTCGATCACACTCTCGCAGGGTCTCGTATCGCCGGTATACACAATCTTCCTGCCAGGTCTCGGCGGGCCTAAGACTTGCTCTGGCTTTATCTCCGTATCATCAACGATAACCGAACGCCCGGATTGCAGTCTGGCAAACAGCGGGCCTGGCTTTATACCAAGCGCGATCGCTCGTTCTCTGTTAAATCTGCCCGGGCGCATATCCTCTTCCAGCACATAGCCGATGCTCACCACGTTATGCTCCGTTTTTACCGTCCGTATCGTATAGCCGTTTCTGCGAACAACGTCGCCCGGTTGCAGCTCGATCGCTTTCACCTCAAAACTCCGGCCGGCATAGCCCAGAGCGAGCAGATGATGCAGGAATTTATCCACGTATCGCGGGCCGTAGATTTCTAACGGCTCTTCTCGTCCCTGCAACGCCATCGTCTGCAACAGACCCGGTATGCCGAGCACGTGATCGGCATGGAAGTGCGTGATGAAGATCGCGGAGATTTTCATACCCGTCTTTGCACGCATCATCTGCTGCTGCGCACCTTCACCGCAATCGAACAGTAGCAACTCACCCTTCCTATTCATCGCTATCGCAGATGGAGTCCTGTTCGGCGTTGGCGTCGAGCCTCCTGTTCCCAGAAATGTTATTCGCAGCATAAACTAACCTTTCTTTTTAAAAGACACCTTCACTGAAGAAAAGTTTATCTTTAAAAACTTGCGTTATACGATCTCGACGCCGTATTCCGCACCGGTCATGGTGATTTCCTTTTTCAACTCCTTGAGAAAAATCGTAAAGAAATTGATAGCGGAATCAGCCCCTGCAGCGAGTTCTTCAAGGGGAATTTCCAATGCTTGCTCCGATTCGTTCTGACTGGCCACACCGTACTGCTCTATCGTTGCCCAATTCTCCTCGAGGTATTTGAACAGTGACGCCGACGCGAAATGAACAGGAACCAACGGCTGGTGTGTCGAGAGGTCGAGAATCAATTGCCGTTCCCATTCCACTTCCTCAGACGAAATGCCCGACCACTGTATCGCTTTCATCCGCGCTTCTTCGTGGACCACGCCTTTCATCTCCGTGCTTAGCTCTTTAACGTCGTGCACGGCCAGATCCGCGTAGATTTCGCCCTGGGCGAGTTGGTGTTCAAGCATGTAGTGCAGCATAGACCTGGTTGCAGCCTTGAGATATGCCTCGTTCACGGCTATAACGGAAATCCAAAGGCCGTGAAGCGAGTATCGGCGGTACATTGCCGTGCCGTAATCTAACGAACCCGCATGAGGTGCCAAGATGGAGGGCGTGAAAATAAGCGCTTTGGTTTTCAAGAGCGTGATGTTCCGGAGTCGATCGCTGCCGATGTGTCGTTTGATCGTTTCTTCCTCGTCGGCGTCGAGCGGAACGTGCAGAGAAGCAGGGCGATTGCGGTATTGGTCGTAACATTTAATAAGCTGATGGATTCGATGCGGATCGAGCGTCTTGAGCGTTTCAGCTATTTCATCCGCTGCAGCTCGCAACCACGTACTATACTCCGCATCGGCTTTCCTTCGTAGCTCCTCTTCTCCACCCACCGGCGAGATCATTAGTTATATAGATTGGAACGGATGCTTTATAAACTGCGTTTTACAAACGTTCTCGGCCAACAATTCCCTCTAGCGTCTCGTATTCTTCCTGCGTGTGCACGACTAGATGAACGTTTCCGTCGTAAAACAAAGACATGGCAGCTTCCCTGCTCAAATCCCTGCTTGATGAGCTCACTCACAGTCCATGCCCCATGCGTACCTCGTTACTAGCTATTTTCCCCACACTGATAAAGTCTGGCTCTAAGAGCCGGCCTTTTAAAAGACGCATTTGAAATCCAAAAGATGTATTCTCATGTAAGATAACCTTCTCATATAGTGGAAAACCTTAAATAGCGAATGCGATAATGTAAAGAAAAGAACTGAACTGAATAGGTAGCGTGATCTAACATGGCAGTTCCTGCTCTGTGGCCGTACCATGCAATTCTCATGACGCTCGGATTCATGCTGATGACTACTGGTATGCTTATCGCACGGTATCTCAAGGCGAGATCGTGGTGGTTGAAGGCACATAAACCACTAGGGGCATTCGGATCGCTATTTGCCCTTGCCGGGCTTTTTACTACCATCTTTATGGTCTCCCAATCAACGGGCATCCATTTCAGAGTCCCCCATGCCTATCTGGGCGCTATTACCCTCATTTTCGTCGCTATGACGCCCATACTGGGGTATGCACAGCTAAAAGTCACGGATCGCCGGGCGACAATACGTGCAATCCATCGCTGGTCTGGTCGTATCACGATAGTTCTGATGCTGCTCACGCTACTGTCCGGAAGTTTACAGGGGGGGTCTCATCTGATGTATGGTTCATACACGACGAAGGCTGAATACGAATCCGAGATCGGGGCGGGTTCTGAACGTAAAGTCCCATTCAACGATCTGAGGGGAACAAGGAGAAAACCTTCCGGAACTCATAGCCTATGATAAAGGTGGGTGGCAAAAATGATTGATATAACTATTCTGGTTTCGGGCGCTGCGGGTCAGGGGATTCAGACAATTGGAGATATTCTCGCGAGGACGACCTCAGGAGCCGGGTATTACGTCTTCTCATGGCAGGACTATGAATCGAGGATTCGTGGTGGCTCTAATAGCTACTGGGTACGCGTAAGCGAGTCCGCAGCAAATTGTCCGGTTGTCAAGGCGGATGTATTCCTGCCGCTGGATACCAAATCCAAAGAGAAATATCGTCCATTGCTCAAGGAAGACGGGATCCTCGTTGACGAGGCGGAGACGGGTGATCGAGTGATAACCGTGCCCTTTGTAAGCATAGCTCAAAAAGAGTTCGGGAACAAGCTGTTTGCGAACACGGTGGCAGCAGGAGCATTGACCGCGGTTCTGGGAATCGAGCTCGAAGCGCTCAACGCGGTCATATTAGACGAGTTCTCAAGGAAAGGGGAGGACGTAGTAAACACGAATCTCGCAGCGGCTGCAGCGGGCTATACGTTAGCAAAGAAGCGCTGTGAGGGGATATGCCCCTGGATACTGCCGAGCAGAACGCACAAGCAGTATCTCATTGCAGGAAATGAGGCTTTAGCACTTGGCGCTGCGGCTGCCGGATGTCGCTTCATCGCCGCCTATCCCATGACCCCATCGACAGGAATAATAACGTTCCTCGCAAAGCACAAGGAGCGACTAAAGATATTCACCGAGCAGGCTGAGGATGAAATAGCAGCGATAAATATGGCGATTGGTGCCAGTTACGCGGGGGTACGGGCGATGACTGCTACCTCAGGGGGCGGCTTTGCCCTCATGGTGGAAGGAATCAGCCTTGCCGGGATGACCGAAACGCCTGTGGTCATCGTTCTGGGTCAAAGACCCGGGCCGGCAACAGGTCTGCCAACGAGAACGGAACAGGGCGACCTGCTGTTCGCGATCAACGCAGATCATGGTGAATTTCCCAAACTCGTCTTTGCACCCTCGGACCCGCACGATGCCTTTCAGAAGGTCGTCCGCGCTTTCAACCTGGCCGATAAATATCAGACCCCGGCCATTCTTTTGACTGACCAGTTCTTTGCGGACTCGCAGTTTACCTTCGAGGATTTCGCACGTGATGAAGTGGTAAATCAGTCCTATCTGGCCAATCCAAACGATAAGGGAGAGGATTATAAGCGGTACCACCTAACAGAAACGGGAATTTCGCCTCGACTTTATCCGGGGCAGAGTCAGCATTTGGTCTGCTGCGATAGCGATGAGCATGATGAAGACGGCCACATCACTGAAGACCTGGCGCTCAGGAACAGGATGGTGGAGAAGCGGCTCAAGAAATTCGAACTCCTGAGAGCGGAGATACAGCCTCCGGAAGAGAACAATAGTACCGATGCCGAGGACGTGTTTGTCAGTTGGGGTTCCTCACGGAACGCCGTATTCGAGGCGGTGAATATGCTCAGAGAGAACGATGCTAAGGTAGGAGCTGTTCATTTTACGGAACTCTGGCCACTTCCTCTGTACGCATTTTCGTCAGAGAAGAACTACCACATGGTTGAAAGTAACGCGACCGGTCAACTCGGGAGATTGCTGCGGGGCGAGTATAGCTTGAAGGTGACGAGCACAATAGCTCGCTATGACGGGTTGCCGTTAGATCATGAATACATAATGGAGATGTTTGTTTGAGCATGGTTGAGGTAGCAGATTATCGGAGCGACGCGGAGAACCAGTGGTGTCCCGGCTGCCCGAATTTCGGGATACTGACTGCGCTGAAGCGAGCGTTGGTAGCGCTGGCTAAAAAACCTGAAGAGCTCTGTTTGGTCTCTGGTATCGGGCAAGCGGCAAAACTGCCGCACTATTTGAAGTGCAATTTCTTCAACGGACTTCACGGGAGAGCGCTCCCCATCGCCACAGCCATTAACATTGTCAATCCGGAATTAACCACGGTCGTCGTGACCGGAGATGGCGATTGCTACGGTGAGGGCGGGAACCATTTCTTACACACGTTCCGCAGGAACCCGAACATAACGCTCATCGTGCATAATAATCAGATCTACGGACTGACAAAAGGCCAGGCTTCTCCGACGACCGATTCCGGCGATAAAACGAGACTTCAGTTTGAGGGTGTGGAAATCGCACCGCTGCAGCCGCTGACACTAGCACTCCTACACGGATGTCCGTTCGTGGCCAGAGGCTATGCGGGAGAGATCAACCATTTGAGTGATCTATTCGTTGAAGCACTTCGTTTTAAAGGGTTTTCCTATGTGGATGTGATTCAACCGTGCATTACCTGGGGAACACATCCTGCCAGCTGGTATAAGGAACGGATCTATAAATTACCCCCTGATTACAATCCCCACCATAAGGAAGAAGCGCTGAGAAGAGCAGCCGAAGGGGGCGATAGAATTCCTATTGGTATACTTTATCGGGATGATAAACCGCAGAAGCTCTTCGGCGATTATTTCAGAGCGAAGATCTATGACGGTAAACTAACCGAGCTCGGATTTCCCCAACAGCAGACAATTGCTGAACTGATCGACGGGTTTAGAACTCATAAGTTAGAGCAAAGCAAAGGAAGGAAGGAGGTGATCGTATGAAGGAGTATGATGTGATCGTGGTCGGGTCCGGTGCGGGAATGCTCATTGTAGAGAGCGCTTTGTTACAGGGTCTCACGGTCGCTTTGGTGGATAAAGGACCGCTGGGCGGCACCTGTCTGAATGTGGGGTGCATACCCTCGAAGATGCTGATCTATCCCGCAGACCGCGTAGTGGAGATCCAGGAAGCCGCAAAGTTAGGGATCTATGCTGCAATCAGCTCCGTTGATTGCGATGCGATCCTGGAGCGCATGAGGCGGACGGTAAAGGAAGGTCACGATCAGATGAGAAGGGGCATCGAACGTACAGAGAACCTCGATTTTTATGAGGCGGAAGGGCATTTTACCGACGATTACACCATGGAAGTCGCAGGAGAACAGATAAAAGGGCGGAAGATTTTTATCGCGTCCGGTGCGAGGCCGTCAATCCCTCCGGTCAAAGGCCTCGACAAAATTGAGTATTTAACCAACGAAACGGTTTTGGGTCTTAACAAGAGTCCAAAGAGTCTGATCATAATCGGCGGCGGCTACATTGCCGCGGAATACGGCCATTTCTTCGCCGCTATGGGCAGCGACGTGACCATTGTACAAAGGAGAGACCGGTTGGTGCCAAACGAAGAACCTGAGATATCTGGATTGTTAAAGAACGAACTGGCGAAGCGCATGAACGTGTACACCAACACCGAAGTATCTGAAGCACGGCGAGACAAGGAGGGTTATACACTTATCGGCAAGGATGGGAACACCGGTGAAGCGCGGCAATTCGTCGCGGATAACGTTATGCTCGCGACCGGGCGGAGGTCGAATGCCGACCTCTTAAACGTGGAAAATACCGGTGTGGAAACCGACAAAAGGGGCTTCATAACGGTCAACGCGTATCTCGAAACGAGCAAAGCGAACATCTGGGCGTTGGGTGATGCGATTGGAACGCACATGTTCCGACACGTGGCCAATCGCGAGGCGTTGGTGGCGTGGCACAACAGTATGCATACCGAAGACGAAGAAAAGGTAAAAATGGATTATCGCGCTATACCGCATGCTATTTTCTCACATCCTCAGATCGCATCGGTTGGTATGACCGAAGAAGAAGCCAAAAAAGAGCATGAGATCTTGGTGGGTACGGCACCCTATTCAGCCATTGCAAAGGGCGAGGCCATGATGGAGACTGCAGGTTTTGCCAAGGCGATCGTGGATAGAACCAGCCAAAAAATACTCGGATTTCACATTATCGGCCCGTATGCGCCGATACTCATCCAGGAAGTTGTTAATGTCATGGCAAACGACCAGGACTTTATGGCGCTTGCGAAAGGCATGCATATCCATCCCGCACTGCCTGAATTGGTTCTGGCGACATTAAGAAACCTGCGAGAACCGTAAGGATGGGCAATGAAAACTCGAAAGAATGAGGGGCCTGCAGAAAAACCATGAGTGCCGAGGATGCTCTTGAAGAGCACATCAAGAAGGGAAAACGCTTATATAAAGCGGGCAATCTGGACACGGCAATCGAAGAATTCAGGGCAGTACTGCGGATAGACCCCCATTCCATTGAAACGCACTACCATCTTGGCAATGCGTTCCTGAAAAAAGAGCTTCATGAGGAAGCCCAAAAAGAGTATGAAACAGTATTGAGACTAGACCCAGCACATTCTAGGGCCCGCTATAACATCGAAACCGTCAAAATTGAAATCTCTTCGAGGGCTGAAGAAAAAAGAAAAGAAGCGGAAACACACAGCCATCGCGGACAGGCACTTGCGGCAAAGGGTGATTTAGACGAAGCTATCAAGGAATATCGATATGCACTTTCGCTCGACCCCAATCTTGCGATAACCCGTTACAACATTGGAAATGCGTATGTCAAAAAAAGGATGTTAGACGAGGCTATAACGGAGTACGAACATGGATTGCGAATAAATCAGGATATTGCGGAGATCCACAATAATCTTGGCATCGCCCTCAGGGAAAAGGGCAGAATAGAAGAGGCGATAAAGGAGCACAAAGAGGCGCTGAGGATTAAACCTTCACTTTTTGATGCTCATTACAATCTCGGAATGGCACTTCATGAAAAGGGAATGCTAAGAGGAGCTATTGCAGAATACAAGGAAGTTATCGAAATGAATCCTACCTTTGCACTAGCTTATTATTGGCTTGCGTTCTCACTCAAAGCTGTTGGCGATATCGATGAGGCAAAAAAGGTGTATCACAAAGCAGTAGAGTTTGACCCCACGATAGATGATGAGATTGCCCTCAAGTGTGCCCAAGAGCTGCGGGAGCTTAAAGGAGAGAATAAGATGTGGGATGGTGAAATAAAGGAAAATAGAGGAGCGCTGAAGAAGGACCCTTCCAACGCTGATTCACGTACTCACCTTGGCTCAGCCCTCGCAGGAAAAGGGCTGTTTGATGAAGCGCTTATGGAGCTTAAGGAAGCGCTACGAATAGACCCCACTAATTACCACGCCCATGCCAGTCTTGGTGGAGTTTTCTTTCAAAAAGGTATGTTGGATGAAGCTGAGCGGGAATTCAAAGAAGTGGCTAGGACAAATCCAAAGCATGCTGATGCCCATGGATTTCTCGGACTTATTTTTTCCACAAAAGGAATGTGGGATAATGCCATCCGAGAATTTAGAGAAGCGCTCCGCATAAACCCTAACGATCCCGCTACACATTACAATCTTGGACTTACTTACGAGAAAAAGGCTGTAAGTGAAAAACCCTATGTAGCAGCAATAATTGTATCAGAAGAAGCCGTAAAGGAATACAAAGCAGCATTAAGTTTAGATCCTAATTTCGTTGATGCACACATATCGCTTGGGCAGTCATATGCCGGAAAGGGTATGTTAGATGAGTGTATAAAAGAAACGAAAGAAGCCGTGAGAATAAATCCAGAGTATGATAAAGCGCATTTTAATCTTGGACTTGCCTTTGCCATGAAGGGATCGATGGATGAAGCCGTGAGAGAATTCAAAGAAACATTGCGGATAAATCCCTCTCATCCAGATGCACGAGAAGGTCTTGAATATGCTCTTAAAAAGAGGAACTGATAAAAAAAGAGCCTTGGAACACTTTTTACGGGCGGAATCCCTTAGCAAAGAAGGCTTACTGGATGATGCAGTAAAAGAGTACAAACAAGGATTGGAGATTTTCCCAAATTATATAGCAGCACACAATAATCTTGGCAATATTTTCCTTGCAAAAGGGATGGTGGAGGAAGCTATAAAGGAATACGAGGAAGCTTTGAGGATAGATCCTAATGTTGCAAATGTACACATCTGTCTTGGAAATGCACTTTATAAAAAAGGAATGCTAGAAGAATCTGTAAGCGAGTATAAAAAAGCATCAAAAATCGATCCCAATAATGTAGTTGCGCACATCAATCTTGGAAGTCTTTTCGCTATGGAAGGGATGATGAACAACGCAATAAGTGAATATGAAAAGGCATTGAAAATCGATCCCAATAATACTATTGCACGCAGTGGTCTTGAACATGCATTGGATGAAAAGAAGACGGATAAATATAAGATACAAAAGTTACCCAAAGATATAGAAAGAGAATGTGAGAAGTTCTTAGGCAAAAAGAAGGGTATTAAGTTGGACATTATTTCCGTCCGTGATTCACCTACGCAATCGATTATTCTGCTGAAACCAGATAAGAACCTATCTTTATCTTATAAAGAACAAATAACATTAAGTTCGTATATAAAGGCAAAGTTGCTCTGTGAGATGCCGAGAGCAATCTCTTCTCTAAACAACAAGGATTTAGCTTTAATCAGGACGACCACCGCACTCATAACCGCTGTCGATGGAAAGCAGTTCCAGCAGCCAGGATGGGTCGTGAAATGGAAAGGATATACAATTGGACCGCTCTCTTTCATGATGGATTGGGATGAAGATGAACAACTTTTCCTTGCGGGTCTTTATGAAATTGCTTCCGAGGTTCAGCGTGTTGTTTCGAAGGAATATCAACATCAAGAATTTTCTGTGATAAGACAGACTGCAAGAGCTTATCACGATGAAATAGAGAGCATTAAAATTTAAGGGAATTTTTGTTGCGAATAGGGGATATCATAGAAGCTTAATCGCCTGCGGTGTGATCAAAGCGGTGGGCGGGAAAGCGTATACAAATTTGCTTTTAGCATTACTGGTTGAATAGAAAGAAGGGAAAAAATGAGAATTAGTCTTAACTTTATTTTTACGAGTTATTCATAATTTCACCTCTATTCACGTTCTGTGGACTCAATACGTATTAATGTCTATCATCCAAGCACTGTCACTCTTTAATAGCCTTCACATACTCCCTCAATGCTCCAATTCCCTTAACCATTCGCAGCGCATTCTGTTCGACAAACTCCTGTTCGTCAGAAGCAGTTTTCGGTGTTTTCTCTCTATAATTCTCGTACGCGTGCTTGCCATCGTAATCGACAAAGGCGATCCGTGCTCCGTAATCGTTGGGCCTCAGCATGCAGGCATCGCCCGTAACGGTAGCAATGTGGTGCGGATGCGCGATCAACGATCTCCCCAGGTCATTTGAGGTGCTCACACCCTTTTTTCTCAAATCGTCTGCAAGCTCGTTGAAATCGGCAAAGAAATAAAAACTCCCTTCCGGTATGGTCGCCTTAATCCCGTCGATTTCGTTGAAACCGGCACTCATGTACTGCCCCATTATACGGTGTATCTCCCGTGTTACGGTGAAATACTCCTGATCTCCTCGTTCGGCTCGTACGCCGTTATCGCGGCATACTGCGTGGGTGTGGAGACGTTGGTATACACGGTTGCCGCTACTTTCCTGAAGTCCTCCTTCAAGTCTTCCGAACAATCTTCGGGCAGAATGCACGAGCCTAAGCGGTACCCACCGGACGATCGGTCCTTTGAAAGCCCGTTCGTGACAAACGTGCCTTCGGGATAAATGCGTCGCATGCTTGTGAACCGCTCAAACTGGTACGTCGTGAGTGCGTAGATCTCATCGGCGAGTACGAACGTATTATGCTTTCGGCACACGTCGGCAATTTCTTTGAGTTCTTCCCCGGTATAGAGCGCTCCTGTGGGGTTGTGCGGATTATTGAGCACGAGTATATGCTGCTCCCTATGAATCTCCGAGAGATAACCATCTAAATCATCCGGCCGGATTTTATACCCGAATTCGGGTTTCATATAAAAAGTGTGAAAATGTTTGTCAAGCAGCTTTATCTGCGGGAAATATCCGATCCACGACGGTGAGGGTATAATCACATCACCGCGAACGATATCAAAGACCATATGGATCAATTGCTTCGTGCCCGGGCCGATGATGATCTCCGAAGGGTCGACTTCCATCTTGAAGTGTCTTTTGTTGAACCCGGCAACGGCTTGTCTCAGGTCGTAGATCCCTTCGGCATCAGAATAATGCCCCTTTTCGGTATTCGCTGCCAATGCACGCGCAATCGGGTCAGGCACGTGAAATGGCGACTGCCCGAATCCGAACCCATAGTATTCGGCGTTACATCTCTTTTCTTTGTGACATTTTTTGCGGTGCTCCGCAACCATCAAACCCACACGCAGGTTCTCAGGCATGATGATCGAATCGACATGCGGTTCAATCAGAATCGTAGGTTTTTCATTCACTTCACTATGCCTCCTTCCTGTTAAACGTGCTCTATCTCCGTGTGATTGGAAATTTCTGAGTTCGTCGTGCACAAATCAGTAAAGCTCAGGTTGTGCACGTCGTCATTTCCCGTGAGCCGTGCAAAGTCCTTTAATTCCTCTGTGGAAACGCGCAAGAAATTCTCTAATTTCTTTGCGGATATATCTATCTTCAATCGCGCCCGTAACGCGGGATCGTGTGTGGTGACGCCAACCGGACAGTTGCCGGTATCGCAGAGCCGGTATTGCTGGCACGCGCACGCCATTAAGGCTGCAGTACCGATGGCCACAGCATCAGCACCTAACGCCAGCGCTTTGGCGAAATCCGAGGAAATTCGCAGGCCACCGGTGATAACTAACGATATATCGTTTACACCTCGTTCGTTCAAGAACGTACGGGCTCTGCACAGTGCAAACATGGTGGGTATTGATGTAGCATCCTTAACAAATTTCGGCGAGGCCGCCGTACCCCCGGGTCGCCCATCAATGGTGATAAAGTCCGGCTGTGCATACACGGCAACCTCTAAGTCCGCTTCAATATTGCCCGCAGCGATCTTAACCCCAATGGGCTTGCCGCCCGATTTCTCCCGCAGCCACGCGACCTTACTCTTCAACTCGTCTTTCGTTCTTATATCGTCAAAATGCGCGGGGCTCACAATGTCCGTCCCTTCAGGATAGCCTCTTATCTCAGCAATCTCTTTCGTCACTTTCTCTGCAGGCAGGTGCCCACCCATGCCCGGCTTCGCCGACTGTCCGATCTTAATTTCAATTGCGTCCACCGTTCTGAGGTTCTCGTCGGTAACACTGTACCGATTAGGTACGTATTCGAAGATGTATTTGTACGCATTTTCACGCGATTCCTGCAGGATACCGCCTTCGCCGGAGCACATTGCGGTTTTAACAGCGGCGCTCCCTTTGGCGAGCGTAATTTTGACTTCGCGTGATAACGCGCCGAACGACATATGCGTTACATAAATCGGCGTCTCGATGATCAACGGATGCTTTGCTTTCGGGCCGATAACCGTTCGTGTATTGACGGGTGCGTCCGCGTTCAACGGTATTTTCGCAAGTTGCGCGCCCTTTACCAGGATGTCGTCCCAGGAGACTACCGGCTTTGTTGTGCGCATCGGCTCGATGATCGATTCGCGGGTTACTGATATCCGGTGTATATCAGCCATATGGGTTTCCAAATCGTCTGATTCCCGTTCCCACTCGCCCAGGTATTTCGTGATAGCAACCTTTGCAGGGTGAACGAAACTGATTTTCGTTTTTGCACCACACTGAGGGCACGTTACTTCCGCTTCGTGCTCCTCAATCTTCGGTTCTTCTTTAATGGGCAGTAAATGCGTTTTATCAGAGCCACAAATGGGACAGCGCCACTCGTCCGGGAACTCTTCGGGCTTCGTGCCCGGCTTAATGCTGGTAGTCGAATCGCCTCTGGTCTCATCGTATTCGTACATATTACACACGTTGCAGCGGTACCGCGTCCCTCTCTCGCGGCCTTTCTCTTTCACTTTCAAATGATCAGGGATTTTTTCTTCGTCGTCTCTGAAGTTGATATACCAATGCGTCCCGTCACAAAACGGCTTATTCTTCGAGCCACCGCAGCGGCACAAGGTGTAATGCTCTTTTGATTCCGGTGTTGATTTATTCACGTCTTTGAGTTCAGGCCCGCCAACGACTCGATGCGGCCCATTTTTTGAGAGCGTTATCCTCGCAGGCTCACGATCCTGATCTTTGTAAAGCACGCCGTCTTTCGTATAACTGAGTGCGCCGGACGGGCACATCTTGATCACCCGCGCGATTTCTTCTGCACTGGCACCGTCGGGATCAATCCAGGGTTCCTTTCCCATTATGAACACGGACGGTAAATTATAGGTACAGTAACCGGCATGCGAGCACACGCCGCGGTTATCGTGAATCGTTATCGCTTTGCCTTCGTAATTATCCAGTCGATCAGGCACTCGCCCGTCCAGTTTATCACTCGAAAATCCTACCTTTGCGTGCGTGCCATCGCAAAAGGGTTTGTGCAATGATTGCCCGCACCTGCAAAGCCGCATTTCCGGTGCTGTTTTTAGCGATTCTCCCCGGGACGTGTTGAAGTTCTTAAGATTTCGAACGGCATAAGGGCCGTTTAAGGTTGCTTCTATAGTGGGCTTTTCCCTTTTTGTGGCCGTCATTATAAAACCTCCACTACACTAGATAGACTTCTCATAATCTGTTTAGGCATTTATACTTTTCCCTATCGTGAGCAAATGTGTGGTGCATTACGTTCGATGTTGTTGCGCACGGAAGTTAAAGCTTGGATAAGAATAAAAACGGTAAAAGCGGTCAGAAAGCTTGGACTTTTTCACTGCTTCGTCCCAGAGCCACTTAGGGTTCTAGGGATTGGCAGGTTTTGCCGTCTTATCATTTTTGAAGTAAAGAATCTCAGCTATTTTGTAAGTCGCTCTGAGAACCTCAATTGCAATTTTATCAGTACTCATCTCAGAGATTATCCTGTGTTCTTCTATTAAGTCTTGTGCTCCAACCACTCTTGTGTCCTCTTCTCGATTCTTGACAAAATTCACTATCCATACGATATCTCCGTGGATGAACTTATCTAATATTCTTCTGCTATTCTGACCTCCGAACTTGAGTTTTTGAAATACCCTTTCAAAATCTTGCTTTCCAATTATACCTTCATCTATCGCATTTTGAATTAGACCATTAAAACGTTTTTCTTTTAGGTTCTCCAACGTTTCCCACGTCACTTCCGGTAGTTTAGAAGCATTTACACTTTCTTTTTTTGCCAACTCTTCCGCTAACCTTTCTCTCAATCCCCCTTCAAGAGCTGTTCGGCATAGACTTATAGTTCCCTCGGGGATCCCTGCTCTATAACACATTGTGGCATATGTCAGATACCGAAAGATAGTCTTTTCAAGCCAAGTTTTCTCGAATTCTAAACTTCCAACCCTATCTCTATGCTTCAGTATGTCCTTTCCAATCTCCCAATTAACAAGCCCTCTGATAATCCGTTGATCGTGTTCTACAGCGTATTTACTTCTTAATATATCATCTATCCTGTAGATATCCTCATCTTTTGGTGTAAACCCGTAATGAAACTCCACTATCTTTTTTATTCTTTCTATCATCGTCTCAGAAATTGGCGGATTCTTTATCTCACTCATGTTTAGGGATAGCCTATCATTTGGTATTCTAGCATAAATTTATTACCGTCAAAACCATATTTTACTGCTTCTTTCCTAGCTGCTTCCTCTCTTTCTTTATCCTCACCGACAAAGGGCAGGTTCAGGTACGTAGTGCTCATTCTGAGTGATGGAAAGTGTTGACTAACTTCATTTCTTCATAATTACTATTTCCATTAATTCTTTTACCTTCTGAGTCACGAGCTTTGTCAAACCGTCCACCGATTTTGCTTCGTTAAGTGCGGTGTGAACAATAAGCAAACGGATATCAGACCCTTTTCTCACACAGGCAGCGGTAATCGCGCATCGATCGAAGGATACCGCTCTGAAGATTGTCCTTTAGACTACAAACGATGCCCAATCCATGTCAAACGTCGTATCGTGCCTAAACCACATCCACCGCTACGATCCGCTCACCTGCCTTGACATTCATTAATCGCACACCCTGCGTGTTCCGCCCTTGAACGGGAATGTTCTTCACCGCGAGTTTCGTCACCATATTGTCTGACGTGGTAATCATCAATTCGTCATCATTCTGTACCTGCTTGATACACACTACCTTACCGTTTCGTGCGCTGGTTTGAATGCTAATCACGCCTTTGCCACCCCGATGCGTCTCTCTGTAAGCCTCCAGCTTTGTTCTTTTGCCATAGCCGTTCTCCGTTATCGTGACGAGCCGTGAATCAGCCAGGCTCAAGTCCACCGCCTCTATACTGGCGATCTCATCGTCCTTATCCAATCTCATCCCGCGTACGCCTGCTGCGTATCTACCCATCTCCCGCAATTCATCTTCTTGGAAGAGTATCGCCTTACCGTTCTTCGCGCTTACAATAATGCCTGTCTGCGCGTCACCTTTTATCAACGCCACGTCGGTGAGCCGATCGTTCTTCCTTTGATCAACCCTAACGGCGACGATGCCCGTGACGCGTATAGCCTTCAGGCTCGCGAGTGCGCTCCTCTTTACCACGCCTCGTTTGGTCGCGAAGACGATATAGGCGTTTTCTATTGCGTTATCTACCGCTTCAGGTATGGCAAGAGCCGCTGCAAACTTCTCCTCTCCCTCTATTGCTGAGCCCACGCCAGGAAGGTTCACCAGTGGTTTCCCTTTTGCATGCCGGCTCGTTGGCGGGATCACGTAAGTCTTCACCTGATATGCCCTGCCATCTTCAGTAAACAGAATCAGGCGTTCCCTCGTGGACGCACATATGAAATAAGAGATAACATCGCCTTCTCGCTTGTCTATAACGGAGATGCCCTTTCCTCCTCTCAGTTGCCCCTTGAAATTATCCGCAGATAACCGTTTCACGTAATCACGCTGTGTGAAGAAGAGAATTACGTCCTCCTCTTCGACAAAATCCCGCTCGTTTAACTCCACCACATCCTCTATCTCGGTCCTTCTCGCATCGCCGTACTTCGACTTCAGATCCAGCAATTCTTCTTTAATAACGCCGAATATGCGAGCCTCACTTGCCAGAACCTCCTGTAACCACGCTATCTTTTGATCCAGCTCAGTCCGTTCGGTTTCTATCTTGTCACGCTCCAGGGCGCTCAAACGCGAGAGCCGCATATCCAATATCTCTTTCGCTTGCGCCTCGCTCAGCTCGAATCGCGCGATCAGCGCGGCTTGAGCGTTTTTGCTATCGCTGGACGCTTTTATTATCTGGATCACCTCATCGATATTCGATATCGCGATGACCAAACCCTCTAATATGTGTTTCCGCTTCTCCGCACGCTCTAATTCGTAGCGGAGCCGTCGAATCGTTACCTCTTTACGGTGCTTTATATAATATTCAATGAGCTCTTTGAGCGTTAATACGCGTGGTTCGCCCTCCACAAGTGCGCGATTATTAACACCAAACGTGGTCTCCAATTCTGTGTGTTTATAAAGGTTGTTTAAAATGATAAGGGCGTTAGCGCCCGATTTCAAGCTTATGACAATCCGCATGCCTTTGCGGTCGGATT
Organism: Desulfobacteria bacterium; assembly: GCA_035528755.1. Lineage (GTDB taxonomy): Archaea > Halobacteriota > Syntropharchaeia > Alkanophagales > Methanospirareceae > JACGMN01. Next base: position 20,723 of record DATKXZ010000053.1, read on the forward strand.
CGTCGCGTAATCCCGTGATGCTGTCTACCTTGTATTTCTTGGCGTACTCCGCTATCGCCTCTACCAGTTTGCTCTTGTTTACCTGGTACGGGATCTCCTTTATGATAATTTGCTCTCGTTTACCTTTGCTTTTCTGCTCGATATCAACCTTTGCTCTCAGCCGTATACTGCCTCTGCCGGTCTCGTACGCCAGCTTTATACCTCCGTAGCCGGATATGATTCCGCCAGTAGGGAAATCTGGGGCCTGTATTATCTCCATTAACTCTCCGATACTCACATCCGGCTCGTCTATTACTCGTATAATGCCATCGACCACTTCTGATAAGTTATGTGGCGGCATATTTGTAGCCATACCCACCGCAATACCGGACGAGCCGTTGATCAGGAGGTTCGGGATCTTTGCCGGCATAATCTGCGGCTCTTTCAAGGTGTTATCGAAATTCGGGCTCCAGCCGACGGTATCTTTATCAAGATCGACCAGGAGTTCCTCAGCTATTTTCGAGAGCCGCGCTTCGGTATATCGCATTGCAGCCGCGGAATCGCCGTCAACGCTGCCGAAATTGCCCTGGCCATGAACCAGCGGGTAGCGGTACGAGAAACCCTGTGCCATTCTCACCATAGTATCGTACACGGCAACGTCACCGTGAGGGTGGTATTTACCCAGGACGTCTCCGACTATCCTCGCGGATTTCTTATGCGGCCGATTGTGCATGACGCCGAGTTCGTGCATGCCGTACAATATACGCCGGTGCACGGGTTTCAGACCGTCACGAACGTCAGGGAGTGCCCGCCCTACAATTACACTCATTGCGTAATCTATGTACGAACTCGTCATCTCGTCCGCAACGCTGACTTCTATAACTCGTTCGCGTTCTTCATTCAGCTCCTCGTTTACCTCATGCTCGTCTTCGTTCATGGCCCTGCTATGTTAGAATAAGGGAGTTGAACGTAATAAAGAGTTGTGATTCTTGCAGAAGATTCTGGAGATGCACTGCAGTTGTGCTGTAGAGAAAGGGTTTAAACGAGGACTGAGAACCGGGCGGTAGTGACAAAAACCGCTTCGTAACTATAAAAATAAGCATGTCCACAAATCAGCAGCAAGCAAACTTTTATACTGAATAAAGGGGATAATAAGTACTGTGTATGATTAATTTGGAGGTAAAAAATGGCCAAAACAATAGGTATAGATGTGGGAACGAGCAACTCGGCTGCTGCTGCGCTCATTGGCGGTAAGGCCACGATTATTCCAAGCGCTGAGGGGACAAGTCTGGGAGGTAAAGCGTTTCCTTCGTATGTGGCATTCACGAAAGACGGTCAGCGACTGGTTGGCGAACCTGCGAAACGGCAAGCAGTATCCAATCCCGAAGGCACGATCAGTGCTATCAAACGGAAGATGGGGACTGATTACAAGGCGAAAGTTCATGGCAAGGAGTACACGCCGCAGCAGATAACTGCGTTCATACTCCAGAAGATAAAGACCGATGCAGAAGCATTTTTAGGCGATAAAGTTGACAAAGCGGTCTTAACGGTGCCGGCGTACTTCAATGACAATCAGCGAACGGCAACGAAGGATGCAGGAGCGATCGCAGGTCTGGAAGTCGTCAGAATAATCAACGAGCCGACTGCTGCGGCACTTGCGTACGGGATTGATAAGACTGAGAAGGAGCAGAAGATCCTTGTTTTTGATTTCGGTGGCGGTACGCTTGACGTAACGATAATGGAGTTCAGCGAGGGCGTATTTGAGGTTATATCCACGAGTGGTGATACACAATTGGGCGGAACGGACATGGATACGGCGATCGTTGATTATGTCGCAGAGCAATTCAAGAAGGAGTCGGGAATCGATATACGGAACGACAAGATGGCGTCGCAACGGTTAAGCGAGGCAGGCGAGAAAGCGAAGATAGAGCTTTCCAATGTGCTTGAAACTGACATAAATCTGCCGTTCATCACTGCGGATGCCTCGGGCCCAAAGCATCTCGTTACGAAGCTGACGAGGGCGAAACTGGAAGAACTCGTACGACCGCTTGTTGAAAAATGTAAAGGCTCCGTAGCTCAGGCGTTGAAGGATGCGAAACTCACGCCGAAGGACGTCAACAAGATTGTATTCGTTGGTGGACCGACGCGGATGCCGATCGTCCAGAAATTCGTTGAGGATTATGTGGGTACGCAAGGAGAACGCGGCGTTGACCCGATGGAATGCGTGGCGCTGGGCGCTGCGATACAGGCGGGCGTATTAACCGGCGAAGTCAAGGACGTGGTGCTTTTGGACGTCACGCCGCTTTCGCTCGGTATTGAGACCCTCGGCGGCGTTTTTACCAAATTGATCGAGCGAAATACCACGATTCCTACAAAGAAGAGTGAGATATTCTCAACTGCTGCTGATAGTCAAACGAGCGTCGAGATCAATGTGCTTCAGGGTGAGCGCGAGTTCGCACGGGATAACACCAGCTTGGGGCGGTTCCATCTGATGGGCCTTCCGCCAGCACCGCGCGGTATTCCTCAGATCGAGGTGACCTTCGATATCGATTCCAACGGCATTCTAAATGTCGCTGCGAAGGATCTGGGTACGGGCAAGCAGCAGGCGATTACGATCACCGCGTCTACCAAGCTCTCGCAAAGCGATATAGATAAGATGATGGAGGACGCAAAGCGATTTGAAGAGGAGGACAAGCGACGTCGAGAGATAGTTGAAACGAAGAATCAAGCTGAGAGTCTCGTTTATAATACTGAAAGATCCCTCACCGATCTGGCCGATAAGGTCACGAGCGATGAGCGCACGAAGATAATGGCAATCATAGAACGGCTCAGAGAGACGATAAAGACGGAAGATGTGAGCAAAATGAAGGCGGAGATGGAGGAACTGACGCGTGCGGTCCACGATATCTCAATGCGTGCCTATCAGCAAGCTGGCGCGCAATATCAGCAGCAAGCAGGACCACAGGAAGAGCCGAAACAAGGCCCCGTGGATGCGGAATACACGGTGATGGATGAAGAGGAATAAACGCCTCATTGCTATCCATTAGCACATACATTCCTGGTGGGCTGGGTACTTTATGTGGCGTTTTCCCTTTGTTATTCTTTCAGGGCATTTGCAGAGATGAAAGGGTGCTCGTGCCCGAAGAATACGCGTGACGTGAGTGAGGCCAAGGTAGGTTAATAGGATGCCAAAGAAGAGCTATTACGAAACACTGGGCGTGAATAAGAACGCGAAAGAAGCGGAGATAAAAAAGGCGTATCGGAAATTGGCAAAGCAGTACCACCCCGACGTTTATAAAGGTGCTAAGAGTGAGGCGGAAGAGAAATTCAAGGAGATTTCAGAGGCGTACGAAGTACTGATAGACAAGGAGAAACGGGCGAAGTACGATCAAATAGGTGAACGGGTGGTAGACGAAGCCTTTGGACCTGAAGGGTTCGATTGGTCTCATTTCTCTCATTACCAAGACGTGGAAGACATCTTTGGTAGCGCGATCTTTGAATCGTTCTTTGGCTCTGCTGCGAGCCCGGGCTTTTCCAGTCGAGGCGGGATATTCGACACCCTCTTTGGCTCACGGGAGGGGATCGAAAGACCTGTTCGGGGGGCTGATGTCCGTTTACAGTTAGATATAACGTTAGAAGAAGCGGCACGAGGCGTGGAGAAGAAGATAGGGGTTCCGATGGCACGTGTATGTGAAGCGTGCGGGGGCACGGGATCTCGCTCGGGTAAATCGAGCGTCTGTCCCACGTGCAAGGGTAGTGGCCAGGTGAGAACAATGCAAACACGAGGCGGAGCCCGTATCATGCAAACTGCCGTCTGTCCGCAATGTAAAGGCATGGGGAAAGCGGCTGTTGACCTCTGCAGCGTCTGCGGCGGCCGAGGCATGGCAACGAAACGAAAGAAAATCGCGCTGAAAATAAAGAAAGGCGTTCCTACCGGCTATGAGATAAAGATACCAAAAGCAGGGAGACCTCCGGAATCTGTGATGGGCGGCGAACCGGGTGACCTGCACGTGATACTAAACGTGTTACCACACCGAATATTTGAACGGCGTGGCGACGATCTTCACATGACTGTGCCGATCAGTTTCGCTCCGGCAGCCCTGGGCGGTGAATTAACGGCCACGACGATAGAGGGCAAGCAGGTGAAGGTAACAATCCCACCAGAGACGCAGACGAACACCAAATTACGCTTGCAGGGACTGGGAATGCCGCGGCTCGGAGGAGGCAAAGGGAACCTGTTCATAGAAGTGGTCGTGCAGACGCCAAGGAATCTGACGAAGAAGCAGAAGGACCTGCTAAAAGAGGCGTTAGTTGGTGCGTAGCGGTTAGTAGTAGCGTTAGCTGTGGAGTAAATGTAACGCTAAATGTACTAATCACAGAGTATAGTATCATTGATTGAGAAGAGAAACAAACCCAAAAGGTGAAACTGATCGTGGCTGAAGAGGAATGGGAGCCGAAGATTCTGGCGTTCTGTTGTAACTGGTGCTCTTACGCGGGTGCGGACGCCGCAGGGTTGGAGCGGAGGCAAATTCCGCCGACTGTGCGCGTGATACGGGTAATGTGCTCCGGACGGATCGACCCTGCGTTCGTCTTGATGGGTTTTTTGGAGGGTGCGGACGCCGTTTTGGTTACCGGCTGCCATATCGGCGATTGCCATTACGTGGATGCGAATTACAAGACGAGGAACAGATACGAGTTTCTGAAGGAGTTCGTGGAAGAGCTCGGCTTGGACCCCGATCGGCTCCAGTTACGCTGGATTTCGGCGTCGGAAGGCCCTATCTTCGCAGATATGGTGAGAGAGGTGACGGAGAAGGTAAAGAAGCTCGGACCAAGCCCTCTGAGGCGAGCGTGGAAGTCATAACAACAAACAAAATGGACTCAAAGTACTATCTTGCGTGGGCAACGGATGATGAGATAAGGAACAGAGGCGCGAACGGCGGCTTTGTCACTGCTACGCTGGTCAGTGCGTTGGAAACGGGTTTTATTGATCTTGCCGTGGTAGTCAAGAAGAAGAGCGTTTACGAGGGCATACCCGTACTGACGAGCGATCCTGAGGTGGTGAAGGACTGTAGTGGCTCTTTGCACGGCGTGCCGTTGAATCTCGCGAAGTACGTGCTGGAGTCCGCGCCGGATAAGCGAATCGGACTGCCGGTTAAGCCCTGTGACGCGCGTGGCATCATAGAACTGGCGAAACGGCAGCAGATAAATCTGGATAACGTGTATTTGATCGGGCTCAACTGCGGTGGTACACTACACCCGCTGCAAATGCGAGCGATGGCCGCGGAGTGCTTCGGGCTCGATCCCGATTCCGTGCTGAGAGAAGAGATAACAGGCGGGAAATTATTCCTGGTGCACGAAGCGGAAGGCACGGAGAAAGAGGCAGGTATGAAGATAGACGAGCTGGAAAGGCAAGGACGCGGTCGGAGAGACGCATGCAAGACGTGCGATACGAAGATACCGGTGATGGCGGATTTAGCATGCGGGAATTGGGGTGTGCCGCAGGGCGAGCAGAAGACGTTTGTAGAGGTGCTGACGGAGAAAGGCGCGGCGATTCTGGACAATGCACTGAGCAATGGCGCGATCGAGATAGAGGACGCTTCGGAACAGGGTATAGAGCTGCGTACGAAGATAGAAGCAAGCATGCAGAAATTAGCAGCACGCTGGAATGCCGAGCTGGACGTGCTGAAAGATTTGTCGCCTTCGGAGCGATTTGCGTTTTATAAAGCGGAATTGCAGCGCTGCATCCACTGCGGTGCGTGCAAAGCAGTCTGCCCGGTCTGCGCCTGTGAAGCGGACTCAAAATGCTTGGAACAGCATGATGAGACGGATTCGTACGCGATTTCGATGTATAACCTGCTCAGGCTACTGCACTTGATGGATTCCTGCATCCATTGCGGTCGGTGTGAGGACGTGTGCCCCGTGGATATACCGCTCACGCTCATCCAGAGACGATTCTCCGAGCGCATGCAGCGTCATTTAGACTATGAGCCGGGCATGGAGGTCACGCAAACGCCACCGTTGAACGAGACGAAGTTGCGATGGCGTGCCGAGGTGGAATAAAAGAGATGAGAACGTCAACGTCAATTTGTCCGGGCTGCAGTATCGGTTGTGGCTTGTATTTACTGGAATCGGAGGAAGGGGAGCGACGAGGACTGAAAGTCGCGCATCGGACGGTAGCGCCGATGAACGAGGGCAAGCTCTGCAAGTTCGGGATGCAGTTGCCCGCCTATTACGATAAGGAAGCACTGCATAATTCTGTGGATGGCGAGGAAGTAGACCAGGGAGAGGCGATAGAAGCGGCCAGGAAAAGACTCAGCGGTATGAACCCCGAGGAAATAGCGTTTGTCGCGCTGCCGGGCACGATAACGAACGAGGAACTCGTGTCTTTTACTTCGTTAGCTTCTGAATTCGGCGGTGAGAACCTTTCGTTCGGGTTTGAACGGTTCTTCAGGGATATACCGGAAGAGGCTTTCTATGTGCTCGAGCACGGCTTGCCATTTTCTGATGTTGAAGCAGCCTCTAAGATCGTTCTGTTCTTCGTTGATCCGTTCGTGCATTATCCATTGCTTGCGCGGAGAATTTTGAAGGCGAAGCGGAACGGGGCACGGGTCATAGAGGTCTCGTTTACGAAGAACGAGCGTGGTTTGGCTGATGAGACTATTGTGGTTGCACCTCATGAGTTTGAAAATCTAAGGGAAAAGAAAGAGCTCTTTGAGGATTCATTGATCATTGGCGAGTTAACACCGTATACGAATCCGCACTTGGTATCGCTAATGTTATGGCTGCAGGCATCGACATCATCGCGACTCTTTCTTTTGAAGCCGTTTTTGAATGTTACCGGCGCTCTGTTGATCAGCGGTGGCGGAAAAGGCGCGGAAAAGAGAAAAGATCTGTTCGAGATATTTGATAGGATAGATAGGGGCAAAATCAAGGCGCTTTATCTGCTCGAAACAGACCCTGCAAGTGTACTACTCGGAGGAGAAGAGGTTAAGAAAACGCTATCAACGCTGGACGTACTGATAGAGCAGAATGCGTTTAGAACGCCGTTGTCCGAGATTGCCACGATAACGCTTGGTTCCGAGCCGTTTTACAAGAAGAAAGGCACAATTGTTAACATAGAAGGACGAATGTTAGACCTCGGTGGAGAATCGTCACACGGGTTAGCGATACTGGAACGTATGGGCAAAGGGCGCTCTTATGAAGACGTGCATGAAGAAGTGAAGGAACGGTTGGGATTGGGAAGTTCAGAACCAAGCGAATTTGAAATTGCGGTAACGAGAACGGAAAGGAAGTTTGAGGTAGCATTTTTGGTGGAGTTTATTGATTCTTTTCTGTCGTTACTGAAGATGGGGAATGAAGAAGAAGGGGGAGAAGAGGGATACTCCCTCTGGTATAAGACAAACCCGTTCTTCTGGGCTGGTGTTCGGGACAAGCAGTTCGTAGAGATCAGTCCGGCAGCAATGCGCACACTCGGTCTTTTTAGCGGAGATGAGATAGAGCTGGTCCAAGGGGAACTCAAAGAGCGGCTGGGGTTTAAAATATCGGACGTGCCTGACGATTTGATAGTATCGGAGGATAAACTGGCAATTCAGCCTTTGGATGGTCATTGGGCAGAGCTGCATAGAAGAGAGTTACTGACAAGCGTGGCGCTGCGAAGAGCAAAGCGGAGTGGTACGGCGGAAGAATAAACGAGATGCCGCTTATGTCAAGGTTCTATATTGAGGAGTAAATGGCGAAAGTTTTTGGTAATTCGTAGGGATAGTGATATTAACAGGAAGAATTTACAACGGGAATCCTCAGTTCCGTGCAGAATCCCCACCGCTTTCAGTCACACCACCACGGTCCAGCGCAACACTTGATCGCTCGGTAAGAAGACAACGCTGATGCTATCGCCCACTGAAAGCTGCCGATCTGGCCCTAACTCTAATGCTAATTCATCGCCAACTTCAAAATTGGACTTCGATATCGGGCCTCTGTTCAGCGATGCGTTCCCTTCGTATAGCGCGCCGTTAATCCGCACCTCAAGGTTGTCAAAGACCGATTCATTCAAGAAGTGTTCTGGCTCGGAAGCAGGTGAAAAAGCATTCGGTATGGCATCTCCACCCATGTGCACGATGGCTACTAGGGGCGAACCAGCCTTGGCACCGTCAACTAAAATATTAACCGACGATACCTGGAGCGAACCATAAAGTATATCATAAGAGAAAGCCGCGACCAGCGCCGCGATAATAATGGCCACCGCGATCATTAGAATCTCACTCAGTACCGTACTGACCGCTCTGTTATCCTTCAGCATCCTTTTCTCCTACGGTACGATTGTTCACACCAAATTAAATACCTTTCCTTTTCACTCACACCGGTGGAGTTCAGATATTATTTCGACAGTCTATATCTTCAAATGACCTGGTAAACCTGACGAATGAGAACATCAAATAACTGGTAAAATGTGTAAACCCCGGGATTTCTGCCGTAAAGAAGGCCGCACATATTTACGGGATAACTGCGCACAGAGTTCAACAACTGACCTAAATGTACCTATTGTGATATGGGGTATTTCCGAAATTGAACCCTAATAGAAGACTGTTAACGCATCATAGCGCTGAACAGACGGTGGTCATTGAGAAAGTCGTATTATCTATTTGGATCCAGAATACTAATTATATACCGAGGTAAAAAACGGGAGTGGTAATTGATTATGGATACTCTTGAGGCACTACGAACAAGGCGGAGCATCAGGAACTATAAAGTCAAGGACGTAGAAGCGGATTTAATCCAGGAGATTTTAGCTACCGGGATGAGTGCCCCCTCCGCGGGCAATGAACAGCCGTGGCATTTTATTGTACTAACCGAAAGGCGCATTCTTGAGGAAATCCCGCGCATTAGTCCCTATGCCGCAATGGCAAGAGACGCACCGGTCGCCATCCTTATCTGCGGCGATCTCCGCTTAGAACGATTTGAGGGCTTTTGGGTTCAGGATTGCGCGGCAGCGACCCAGAACATGCTCCTTGCGGCTCACGCCTTGGGACTTGGTGCGGTATGGACCGGTATTTATCCGATGCAGGATCGTGTTGCAGGCTTCCGAGAGCTCCTGGACATCCCCGATACCGTTGTACCGTTTGCATTGATCCCTCTTGGCTATCCCGCCCACGAGCCGCGTAAAGAGGATCGATTCAAAAAGGAAAGAATCCATTACAATACCTGGTAAATCAGGGAACCGAAGCACAATCGGAGATTGGATAACCAATGCCAAAAGATACGATCTTTGTTGTCCAGAAGCATGATGCGTCGCATCTGCACTATGATTTCCGATTGGAACTGGACGACGTCCTGAAAAGCTGGGCGGTGCCCAAAACGCCGCCAATAGATACGAATGTTAAAAGACTCGCGGTGCAAACGGAGGATCATCCGCTGGCTTACGCGGACTTTGAAGGTACTATAGCCGAAGGGCTTTATGGCGCGGGCACCGTTGAGATCTGGGACCGGGGGACGTTCAAACCGGAAAAGATAGAAGAGAATAAGATCGTTTTTGAGCTCGTTGGCAAAAAAATGAGGGGGACCTACGTATTACTAAAACTGAAGCCGGACGGCAAGTACAAGGGTGACAATAACTGGCTGTTGTTTAAAAAGAGCGGGTAGGTAACCTGCTAGAGTGAAAAATTCACCTCAGGGAGCTTTAACGCGGGAAAAAATTAAACCCTGTTACTTACACACTCCCTGAGGTTGATAGTGGACGCATGACGACAACGCTATAACTTCTTTTTGATCTCTGAAATCACGGTGTTTACTTTGTCTGTCACCCAGTATACCCGTATCGCCTTCCCCTTCGACTTCGGCAGTTCCGAGATCTCGTACCGACTTGCTACGAATCCGGCTTCTTCCAAAGCCAGGAGATGGTACGAAACGAGTCGTCTTTCTTCGCTCATCGCTTTGCTTATCGCGTTGATGTGCAGCGACTTCTCGATAAGCAGCTCCACTATCCGAAACCGTATCGGATGCAAGAGAACATGCGCATCCTTTACCAGCTCATCTTCTGTTTTTGTCATAGTTTATCAGAGGACCCCCGTATATATAAATATTTTAATATAAAAAATGTTTTTATAGTACAAAACGCAATTAAATAACTGCCCACTCCCTCCGCCATGGGACAGTGTAAGAAGAAGTCAGGGAGAAAGATATATAAAGGTCAAACTCTTTGGAGCCATGACTTTTTTATCCTCCTATCTGGCTTCGAACACTGGGGTGGGGGCGCTTCAATCATCCTACCGATAGCGTACAAAAATCCCTCACCGCGCATTCCGCGCAGCGCTGCTTCTTGCAGTATCGCAGGCTGAGCTTGACGAGCGCGGTCTCCAGTCGCGCGAGGGTTTCACCTTCATAGTCCTCAGATTTAGGTCCCGATTCTCGGCGGCGTGTTGCGCTCTGCCCGATACCTCTGGATTTATGAGCCATACACCTCGCAGCTCTCGTAGAAATATCTGCGTCGTTACCGCGCCAATGCCTTTAAATTCCTGCAGTCTTCGTTCCAGATCCCTTGTATCTTTGGATTTCTCGTACAGGCTCTCTAAATTAAAAACCTCTTGAGCCTGCCTGAGGGCGCTCTCAGGTTTATCCCCAAGCGCGATAAAGGTGGAAGGAGTCGATCAGCACGTCGATTTTATCCATACCTTTACCCCGTCTTTTGAGCTATGAGGTTTCCTCGCCAGATTCATTCCAGAGGTTTTCGAAGAACTTTACTGCCGCTTCTACTGTTGCTTTATCTCGCGTCCATATACCAGCGTTAAACTCTTTCTCAAGTTGTTCAGAGGTAATATCTGCGGAGGCAATCAAGACCTCATTATCCACAAGGTATAAACGAGCATGTAAAAGTGGCTGCGTTTTAAGGTTCTTCCCTAAAAGCCGTTGGAGCGCGCTAAAAGCGGGTTCAACAAATTTTTTACCATCTCCTTCATATCGTGCTTTATTTTTCCCCGTTACAGGATGAGTTACTATCCTTACATCGAGATCAGGTTTATCTCGTTTGAGCGTGATAATATCCGTCCAAAACTCGGTAATAAATCGTGAGCAGATCCATATCCGTTCATTTGCGTTATTGAGCATTTCACGGATTTTCTCTTTGATTTCGGTGACGCCAAGATTGGGAGATGTTTGAATGAACGTTGGTTTGGTAAGTTCTAATTTTTGCGTTGTTAACATCTCTTTCCACTCAACTTCTTCCAGAGGTACTTTTGGTCCTTCTCCAACACTCATCAATGCGAGGCACGCATAAGCGGTATCATCTACGGATCCCCAGCTTCCGTCCTCTTTTTGATTCTTCTTTAACCACTCTACCGCTTTTATTACGCTTTCATCAGTTGGGCCAAAAACCCTTGAAAGTGCTTCAATGATTATGGATGTTTCTTCAATTGGCAGGAATATCGTTCCGCCGCTTTTATATTGCCGTATTTCGCCCAAATATCCTTCATTATTTTGTTCATCCTTCAAAAAATTACATACATCTTTTATTGCATCCTCAAACTTCAAAAAATCGAGCTCACAAAGAGCAAGCACGCCAATAGGGATGACTTTTAAAGCTATAAACTCATCTAAATTATCCAAAAAGTATCTCACAGCCATGTTAGTAGTATCTGATTCTGGGTCTACAGATGCCAAAACTCGCAAGGCATATGGATGGGATTCATCTGGAGAGACACCTGTGGGGATTTTTCCTTCCCTCGTTTGTGGTTTCTTGTTGTGTATAAAGTATAACTCCTCTCATTTTATCCTTCCCTTGGGACATTATGGAAGAAGTGGTTGTCTCACCAGTTATTCTCTTTCCCTTTCTTCTCTTCTGTCTCTCAGCTATCCAAGAAGCAATTCCCTCACCACCCGAAAGAATTGGCTGTTTCTCTCTCTCGGTCTCAATTCTCAGTAAAGGACATCTTCACCGACAACCACAATTGGGACCGCTATTATTACGTCCACAAGCGGGAGGTAAGGCGGGTAGAGCGAGAAGAAGTGGCGAAGATGATGAGCTGCAAAGGTCCAGATAGAGGCTGTTACGTTTACCACTGTCCAAACTGCGGCGAGTACCATACCATCTCATTTGGCTGCAATAGCAGATTATGCTCGGATTGCGGCAAGCGGTACACGGATCAATGGGCAAAGAGACTCAGCAGTAGGATGTTCAATGTGCCACATAGGCATGCA
>DATKXZ010000054.1:0-8906 GCA_035528755.1 Desulfobacteria bacterium
CAATAGAATCATTAATACAAAAGAGGAGTTGCGGTTAGCGGTTAGTGCCGAGATAGATGTATTGTCTATGAAATCAAAGGGGTTTTTATCAAATTATTTTCCAATATTGTTCGGGTAGAATTGGGGTGATTGACTATATTACTACGGTAAACGATGCTCTGTGGGGTTAGGAACGTTAGCTAAATCACTCTTCAAAGCAGGCAAACCCGAAGAATTCCAGAACCCTAAAAATTTGATGCCCGCAGCTCTTTTGAGCTTTGCCGTTTTATTCCTGCCTTTATTCGGAGCGCTCGTTCTGCTGGTTACAGGATTCTCCTGGCTAAATCTCATTTTACTTGCTGCATATCTAGTGATTGCCGTGATTCCCGGGTTCATTCTGAGGAAGAATCTCATCTGCAAGTATTGTAAGCAGGGAGAACGAGGCTGCCCGGCTTATGAAGAGATGCAGGGTAAAAAGTCGCAATGAATAAAGGTATTAACCGATTTTATTACACCGGGTAAGAAGTAGTAAAAATGAGCAAGAAAGAGAACCATAAACGGGACTTAGCCCCACTCTTTAACGAATTTATCGACACGGGCGATGAGCGGAAACTCATTGACTATCTTCTCGCAAACAGCAACCTCCCGGGACGGCGAGGGAATCTGGAACTGGCAGCGGCGTTTGCTGAAGTCGTCGAGGAACTGTTTGCAGAAGATCCTGAACGGCTCTGGCGCTTCTGCCTACAATTAACGGTGATTTCCGCAGATGAAGCACCGGTGAACGATCCGAAGGAATTCCTACCGTTTTGTGGGGCTTGCGGGCTGGGCGCACTTGGTGCGGTCTCGTCCGCATTTTATCAAGAAGCCCTGGCTCGCTTAAAAGAGTTAGCAGTTGACCCACGATGGCGAATACGGGAAGCAGTGGCGATGGGGCTGCAAAACCTGCTAGAAAAAGAGCGCGAAAAAACACTGAACGAATTAGAAAGCTGGATTGTTAACGGCGACTGGCTCACGATGCGGGCCGTGGCACTGCATAAGATGATCTTTGACCGTATTTTGAGCGTGAAAGAGCGGAAATCCGAGCAGTTCAAGACCTTGAAGAAAGGTCTGGGGTATACTTTGAGTGTTGTTGTTGCCGCGATTCCAGAAGAAGGGTTTGGATACATGGAGCAGCTTATCGATTCGCGAAAACAGGATAAGGATATTCGGTGGATAGTAAAGGAGAACCTGAAGAAGAACCGGTTAGTCAAAAACTTCTCGGATGAGGTGGCTGCACTGAAGCAATTACTGAAATGAGGACATCCCCTCGTTCAGCACGATTAAAAATTCAGGTTCTTCTCCAACTTTAGGATTGAACAGAGGAGATAAAACTTCAGCGAGATTACTTATTAGACGAAAATATGCCTCGACTGAAGCGCTCTACCCCCGTGAACAACACGTAAATTCCGTGGCTCGAACGACAGCTTCCGAACGTTTTAGAAGAACGCCTATCTTGGTCGAGAGGGTGTACCTTCACGTAGGACCTTTCGGGATTGCGAACTACTTCAGATATCGGATGAGTAACGATCCAAGCGAGATATTCAAGGTAAAATGACTATGCAAAACGGAGAGCTTTGAATTCTTTGTTTAGGGTATACTAGACTGAAGTTCCTTCAATCTTGTAGATAGTTATCCTAAACTGGGAGAAGTGCCGTACGTATTTTGAAGAGAAACCGTGTTCTTAACGAGAAGGTTTGTGCAGCAAGGAAACTGCGGCGTTTACCTACCTACCTACCTACCTACCTACCTACCTAACGAATCGTAACTTTTTCTCTATTCTGCATCGTGCGTTCTCTCGGAGGATTATCCGTTGTGTTTTGTGCCTGCCTGTCCTGACGATGACCTGCGGCTTAGAGATAGTACGCGCTTCGCCGACTAGGACGTCGCCAACAATTGTAGCGCCTTCCTCTGTGTAGGTTGTTGTCATTCGATCACCTCGAGCCTTTTTTCCGCCTTTAACTCCTCGGTAATCTGCCAGACAAGGTCGTAGTCCAACTCTAAATCTTCGGCAACTTCGTGTGGATACGCCTCTTTATAAGAGCGATAATAGCCTAGCACTTCTTGCTTCGCCTCGTCATACGCTATATCACGTACCTTAACGACTTTAATAGCACGTAGCTTATCCCGTATCGCCTCTCGCACGAAGTCTGAAATGCTGATGTAGACGCCAGCTTCTATAAGTCCATGGATCTCTCTGATCTCACGCTGCGTTACTTTCGTGCCAACCGCTCTGGTCTCAGGCACCACGCCAGATTTAGCTTTCGCACTGGGAGCTACCATGGTATGGTATATATATGGTTTACTATATATAACTTAACCTTTCTTTAAAAAGCGTGATGGCGCAAACCGCAGTGCAGGTCTGCGCGTTTAGGGGTATCAGGATGAGGTTGAAAGAGACGGAGAAAAATAGAGAAAAAGCGAAAGAATTATATATGCTTGTGAGTGATTAGGATATCAGAGGTAAAAATGTTGAAGTTTATCTAAATGGTGAAAATACGATGAGACTTCGAAAAATTAGCATCAAAAATTTTCGCAACCTTCGTAATATTGAAATCTATCCATCGCATACTACGATTTTCGTTGGAGAGAATAATATCGGTAAGTCAAACCTCCTGTACGCTCTCCGATTGTTACTTGACCCCGCAGCAAAAAGACTAGAAGCTGAACTTTCTGAGGAGGATATTAACGATGCTGCTCGTTCAGAAGGCGATAACAGTTTTTCTATCGCTATTGAAGTGGGCGATCTTCAAAATCACCTAGAATTGGAAGCCATTTTTATGGAGCGTCTTGATCGAGAGGGAGATGAAACGTACGTTACCCTAGAGGGTATATATGAACCCGATGATGAAGGAACCTATAATTGGAAAGTCCAGGTTTTACCGCCAGAGGGAAGAAACAATGATCCCCAACAGTTCTCACCTCGAATGGCTCGATCTATTCCATTATACTACCTTGATGCGGTTAGGGATGCTAAGACCGAGATGAGGGCGACAGGAAGAGGTGCTCTTTCTCAACTGCTAAGCGGTTTGGAGCTAGAAGATGTGGAGGATGAGGTTATTGAGGGTATTAGCTCTGCAAATGAAGCAATCAGTCGGAATCAGGGCATTTACGATTTATCAACAGGGATCAGAGATCTTTTATCAGCTAATATTCCCGGAGGTCAAGCCGAAGCTTCAATGTCGGTTGCTACTGAGGATCCTTCTCAATTAGTAAAAAATCTTCGTTTAAATCTGAAATGTCAATCAGACAGTAGGGCTTATGAGATGGATCGACATGGAACGGGATTACAAAATTTAGTTCTCATAGCCATGTTCAGACACAGAATATCGACAGTGGGATATATTCAACCAATTCTTGCCATAGAGGAACCTGAAGCTCATTTACATCCGCAGGCTCAACGCTGTTTATTCTCTGACTTAAATAGCATTGATGGCCCTGTTCTTTTGACAACCCATTCATCAGCTATAGTTGAGTCTTCTGAACCCTTGGGAATTGTTCGCCTGACGAGAAATCAGCAAAACGAAGTTACGGCACATCAACTAGATCCCGCCAAGATTGATGAAAACGATCTTAAATTATTGGCTAGAATGATGAGATCAGGACGTGCAGATGCTTTTTTCGCGAGGGCGATAATTGTTGTTGAAGGGCCGTCTGAAGTAGTTGCTTTACCAGCATTTGCCGAGCAAATCGGATCTAATCTTGATCGTGAAGGGGTATCCGTGGTGCCTGCGGATGGGAACTCTTTTTCATATATTTTGCATGCTTGTTGTGAGGATCATTTTTCAATACCCTCGATGGTCACTTTTGATACGGATGTATTGGAAACAGATAATAATCTAGTAGTTGAAGCATATAAGGCAGGTTTACTAAGTGCAGAAGATCGTGACGCTTGTAGGCACGGATCAGCAGAAGATCGCCAAAGAAAACTCGAAGAAATTGGGTGGATTCCCGCAGTACACAATTTTGAGGAAGAAATTGCAAAGATTGGATATCTTCCCTTGATTCTTCAGGTTATTAATGAGGCGGGCTTTACTCCTTCTTTAGATGATTTTACTACTACTAACGGCCTCCAAAAGGATGCTCAGGGTGTTTCAAAGTACATTAACGAGACGAGGAGAGGAAAAAGTCTCAAAGTGCCAATTGCTCGTGCTGTGGCTAATGCGGTCAAAAACGTACATAATGTTCCTGATTGTTATAAGAATTCTATTGAAAAAGCTGTGTCGTTAGCAATTGGGAGCTAGTTAGAATATGAGTCTTACTCAACAGCAATTGGAAGTTGTTAAGGCAACTGAGGGACATTATGTGGTGCTTGCAGGTCCTGGTTGCGGAAAAACTCACACAATAACAGAGAAGATATTGTATATTTTCAAAAAGGAAATTGTTCCAGAACCCTATGGTCTTTTGGCTTTAACCTTTACTGATGCGGCTGCACGTATAATGCGAGCCCGACTACGTGTCAAAGGTTTTAGCCAGTGGGATCGAGTTTGGGTGGGTACATTTCATTCCTTCTCTCGTTATATTTTAGGATGCTATGGGAGTGATATCGGTATCTCAGAAGACTTCGAGATTATCGAGCTGGATAAGCGTAATTTAATATTGGATAACATTATTAAAATCTACCGTATTGGTTTATCTAGTTCTAATCTCGGGGGGTTATTTGATAGTTTAAAGCGAAGAGGCATTTATCCTAACCAAGGTGACGAAAATCTTTCACCTGAAATACGCGAAGCTTTTTGCGAATATAATCAAATCCTTAGAAAGGAAAACTTGCTCGACTTTGGCGATTTAGTCGCTCTCGCAGTCGAATCACTTCAAAAATCGGTTTTCGCTAAGAAATTCACTAATTTCTTCCGCTATGTTATTGTAGATGAATTTCAAGATACAGACGACCAGCAACTCGAGATGATTCGGCTGCTTGCTAAACCTGCAATAGGAAGCACAATCGTTGGAGATGATGACCAATCAATATTTGGTTGGAGGGGTGCCGTGCGGGAGAACATTTATAAAATTAAAAAATTGCTCGGTGCAAAAGAAATTATACTAAGTCATAATTTTAGATCAGATGAGGTAATCGTAGAAGCTGCACAAAAGATAATAGGATTCGATCCAAATCGGCGCGATAAAGACATAACTGCGGTCTCAGAAGAAAGAGGGCATCTATATCGGCGTGAATTTGACGATCCAGAAGAAGAAGCAAAAAAAGTAGTGGAATGGATCAATAAAGCGTTGAGTGTTGTTGATGATCCAGGAGACATAGCAATAATTGCCCGAACTCATTATCGAACAGCATGGATAAAACAAGAGATGAATGAAAAAAGTGTGCGGTGGTTTGATCGTTCTCGACTTAATTTTCAAGATTCGTGGGAAACCGCGCTCGCACTTGCAATTATTGAGCTTGCACATGAACCTAGTTCAAGTCTGTATCTGCATAGAGTGCTGTCAGCAATTGAAGAAGGAGGACTGGCATTTCGACTTGGAGAAGAGGATGCACTTGACTTAGCCTTAAGAATTCGGGACAACCTTAGATCTGCAGATTTGAAAGTACATTCGAATAAGTTGGATGAAATTCTTGATTATACAATCTTAGAAGATATTGTAAAAAACGCATCAGCGGGGACGAGTGATGCAAAACAAATGATAACAAATCTTAAAAGAATGTCTCAAGATGTTTCCGATGAGGCTAAACAACATGAACTTGGTCTTCTTCAAGTTATAAATCGGTTCTCCGGGCGGAGTGCAATTCAAATCATCACCGGGCATCAGTCTAAAGGCACAGAATTCGATGTCGTCTTTTTTATTGGTTTAGAAGATGATGTACTTCCAGACTATCGCACTCACAATGATGACGAGAAACTTGCTGAAGAGCGCCGGATATTTTATGTCGGACTCACAAGGGCTCGCAAAGCGGCATATTTATCGAGTGTGGCGAACAGGCCCATGAGAGGTTGGGTGAAAACTGCTAGGCCGTCAAGATTTATAGGACATATCCCCCCGATGAATATTTCAGTGAAGTGCCTTTGTAATATCAACACAGAAAACGGGTAGTAAGATCTAAAATATTTGAACTAGCACGAGCTTGAAAAGGCACACTAAAAAGCCTCCAGTTACCCCTTTCACCCGCAAACAAAATTCCGTAAAAAGTAAAATGTGCGGACGGCCATATATGAATTATGGAAGCTACGAACATGACGCTACGGTGGGACATGGCAATACGATGGCATGATTGCTGGGAGGTCGCACCGGAGATATACGTGCTCCTAAAAGAGAGCGAAACGTTAGAAAGTGCTCGTGAAAAGATTATCAGCTACCTTAACGCCTTAGATTGGACCTACCGACGTGACATTGGCCACATTAAATCGTGGGATTACAGTGTACTCAAAGATGCCGTTGGCGCCCTGGAGAACATAATATCGCCGCGCAACGAGCGTTTAGCCGAGACGTCAGCGTTGGAGCATCTCTGGACTGCTGCGGTAACCGGCGATGCCGAAGTAACCGACGATTTTATCGACGAGTTCGTGCATTTGTTTAAAGCGATAAAAGGGCAATCGGATGTTTACCCCTCGCGCTTAATGGAAGGCATACCAATACCTGATTTCGACCAGTATAAAGGACGCGAAGCGGCGTTAATACGGTCCGATTACCTTGATCAGATGGGAACGCGAATGAACGAGTATCTTGTACGCTACCCCACGGGCCTCAAGCCTGAGATCGTTGAACGACGCAAGGAGCACAAAAAGCGGATTTTAGCAGAACTCGGTGCCTCTGAGGAAGACTGGGAAGACTGGAAATGGCACTTTAAACACGTCTTCAAGAACAAACAAGGCTTTGAGACGATCAAGACGATAATCAAGTTAAACCCCATCCAGGAGAAGGCAATTGAGCTCGCGATCGAGAATAATGTCCCCTTCGGGGTCACGCCGCACTATTTGCAGCTCATGGATCCCGAGCCGACCGATTCTGATTACGCGATACGAAGGCAAGTGTTTCCGCCGTTGAGTTATGTCGAGAACATGATTGCGCATAAAGATGATAAAGAATTGGCATTTGACTTTATGCGTGAGCACGATACCTCACCCACAGAGCTTGTTACCCGTCGCTATCCCACCGTTGCGATCGTCAAGCCGTATGATTCGTGTCCGCAAATCTGTGTTTACTGTCAACGCAACTGGGAGATCACGTCCCCTTTAATGGATTACGCCTTAGCGCCGATAGAGCGCATTGATAACGCGATACAGTGGTTCGCAGAACACGAGAGTATGATGGACGTCTTGGTCACCGGCGGCGACTCGCTGGCGATGAAAGATAGCTTAATCGAGTACATCGTGAAACGGCTGTCGGAAATCCCGCATTTGCACAGTATCCGAATCGCCACGCGCATACCCATTACGGTGCCTCAACGGGTTACCGAGGAACTGTGCGAGATCTTTGCGAGTTATTACGAGGTGGGCAAGCAGACACTCTGCATGGTCACGCATTTTGAGCATCCTTACGAGGTTACGCCCGAGACGGCGAGCGCGATCAGGCGCGTTAAGATGCATGGCATGCACGTGTATAACCAGCAGGTGTTTACCTTTGCGAATAGCAGACGATTCGAGACCTCAGCATTACGAATCGCGATAAAACAGATTGGCGTAGATCCGTATTATACTTTCAATATGAAGGGCAAATCCGAGATCGAAGATTACGCAGTACCTCTCGCGCGCATTTTGCAGGAGCGGAAAGAGGAGGCGCGATTGCTGCCCGGGATCTTCCGCACTGATGAACCGGTATTTAATGTGCCATTCCTCGGTAAGAATCATCTGCGTGCCTGGCAGGACCACGAACTGATCGCTATCCAGCCTGATGGAAGGAGAATGTATGCATTTTACCCCTGGGAGAAAAATATAGCGAGAGTGAAACCCTATCTGTACACGGATGTGACGATACGGAGCTATCTCGAGAAGTTGAAGGATCGGGGCGAAGATCCCGAAGATTACCGGAGCATCTGGTATTATTATTAACGCGAGGTTACTCGTGCTCGGTATAAAAATATTTATAATGCCGATTCGGCCTATTAGAATCATGGAACTTAAAGAGCTAAAACTCGAGGATTTGAATCCCGACGCGTTTATAGAAGAGCAAGTAGAGGAGATTAAATCGGTTGTAGGCAGTGGTTTGGCGATCAATGCGTTATCCGGTGGTGTTGACTCGTCTACGGTGACTCTGCTGGGTCATCGAGCGTTAGGCGATCGACTGAAGACCTGTTTCATTGAAAATGGTATTATGCGAGAGGGCGAGCCGGAGCGGATTGTCTCTCTCTTTCAGGCGATGGGCATACCGGTAGAGATCGTTGATGCGAAGCAGCAGTTTTTCGATGCGCTCAAAGGTCTTACCGATCCCGAAGAGAAGCGCGAGGCGATTACGCAGACGTTTTACAAGACGGTCTTTGGTACGCTGGTGAAGGAGAGCGGCGCGAACTATCTACTCCAGGGCACCAATTTTACGGATGTCGAAGAGACGGTCGCGGGCGTCAAGAGGCAGCACAACATCCTCGAACAGCTAGGAATTGATACGCAAGCGGCATTTGGCTATACCGTTATCGAACCGGTAATTCGGCTCAGGAAGCCCGCAGTGCGAGTAGTTGGGCAGGCGCTCGGGCTACCCGAAGAGCTTTACAGCAGACCTCCATTCCCTGGTCCCGCATTGGCCGCACGAGTCATTGGCGAAGTCACATCGGCACGCGTCGACGTGGTACGGAAAGCAACAGCGATCGTCGAAGCGGAATTGCAGAACACCGATGCGTTCCAGTATTTAGCCATCCTGCACGAGGACAAAGTCACCGGCATGCGTGAGGGCAAGCGGGATTATGGCATGCAAGTCGAAGTACGATGCTGGGAGAGCACCGATGC
>DATKXZ010000055.1:0-31262 GCA_035528755.1 Desulfobacteria bacterium
CAATAGAATCATTAATACAAAAGAGGAGTTGCGGTTAGCGGTTAGTGCCGAGATAGATGTATTGTCTATGAAATCAAAGGGGTTTTTATCAAATTATTTTCCAATATTGTTCGGGTAGAATTGGGGTGATTGACTATATTAAGCCCCAGCCGCTCCACCCCGCTTTGAAAAGCGGGGCATCCCATTGCTGTATTTCGGGCTTTCCGTTTGTAAAATGCTCCTTTTTGTGATATTGAATTAGAAAGTGAAACTATTTGCTACAGGGGTAAAGAATTGGTTGTCCATGGCATCAAAGCTTTCTTCTTCAGCAAAGGCTGTCACGTCATATCTTTTGTTCCCTGTGAAAAAGGCAATAAGCCTCCCCTTCCATAGGTGGCCCGATATTTTGTTATTATAGACCAGTTGCAGACCGTTTACACCGTTATTTGAGTTAGTTACAAGATTTGTGGACAAAATGACGAAGTTTGAATGCAATTTTTGGTAAGAACCCGTAATATCTTCGAGGGCCATACGAAAAATTATCGGGTCCGATAGGTCTGGAATGACATTTGGTAGTTGAATGAACCCTAAGACAAGCGTTGCTTTGGTATCTTTATTCACAAATATCAGTTTACCAAGCGTTCTCTCATGAATCGCCCACCCTATTAGATCCTGATACTCGATAGAAAAACCACTCATCTTGTCTCTATAGTGGTTAAGTTTGTGCTCCGTTTCCTTAATTACTTCTTGCTTCTCAGATATTTGTCCTTTTTTACCAAAAATTTTGTCAAATAGACCCACTTTTATCACCTCTCCAATTTCTCTGCATTCTTACCTCGCATATGGACGTGTCTTTGAATAGCAAGTCTCACACAATACCCAATGTGTAGTATCAGCAAGGACACGTTGGCACCAGTCATTATCTGCTGCTTCCTTTGGAATCCCAAGAAAAGCCGCCATGCGAATCAAACCTAATTGATGTGGTCTAAACCCATTTTTTGCAATTATTTTCATCTCACTTATAGACACTATTGTACCTTCTCTTGGGCCAAGGTTCTTATTGCAGATATCACACAGTCCTCCTTCCAGATTAGTTCCGAATATTCTCCCAAGTTCTTCAAATTGTTTCGTTTTCTTTTTAGATCCAAATATTTTATCAAAGATCCCCATTTTCTACCCCCTATAAGTCACATACCCCGTACAAATGTACGGAGCCTGTCTATGCCACCTCTGACCGTGACAACAACGCCCCCTTTGTATCGCTTCTGTCCATCGATGTACCGCTCAACAACTTCCCAGCCATGCCCAACCGATTGCGAGGCGTTTTTGGTAAAACTTTTCTTAAAAGTTTTGTGATAGCACGAAGGCGCCCATAGATGATCTGGGCACCACTCTTTAAGATGTGGAAATTTCTGGCGGAGTTCTCTACGTGATATCCCTTTTATCCGCTTCGCTATCCAGCTCACGGAATATTTCGGTGGACCGCGAAGCATTTTTCCGTAAACGCTTTTTCTAAAAGGGTTTTTGATGAAAAGGTGAACGTGATCAACATTCACTGCCATATCTATCACCTCTATATCCATCTCCTTGCAGATCTTTCTAATCATCTCTTCCGCCGCTTCGGCAACTTCGCCTTCTAACACCTTTCCGCGATACTTTGGCGAAAAGACCAAGTGATCGGTCAGCAATGAGACAGTATGCCGGTCATGTCGAAGGTCGTGCCTTGTTACCGTATCCACCTTCGCTTCCACTTTGCCCATCTCTCTTTAAGGTAACCATGAGAAACGTCAAATGAGCATAAAAACTTTCCGATTTTTCTTCTATACAGGAATATTTGACATGACAGCCCCATTAGTGAAATAAAGCAAAAAAGCCCGGTGAAGTTGATAAATAAGGCAGTATAGAAGAAATCGAACTCGAAAATTCACGACAACCTCTAAAACCGAAGAAGAAGAAATTTATCCCGGGAAAGTTTCAGAAAGGAGCAAGGAGTAAAGAAATCGATGATTATCCTGTATAACCAACTCTTCCCATCCACGGCCTCATTCTCATGATTGCCAGATCTTTTATATCCGTTTAATGCTAATTTCACGCTTCTTCGGCGTTATCTGCTTCAGAATCTCTTTAAATTGCGCATCGGTGATCATGCTCTTTAATCGCCCCGTCTGCGCTAATCCAATGAGCTGATTCTCCAGCAGCTCGGCCAATTCAGGCTTTGCCATGCGAATGGTATTTAGCCGCTCTCGCGCCTCGGAAGTGAGAATTTGCCGGATAATGTTCTTCTTTGCCTCTTCGAGCTCCTGACGCTTCTGCTCCTCCCCCGCAACCCCCGCTTGCCCCTGCTGTATCTGCTGTATCTGCTCAAGCTTTCGCCTTCGTAACGCTTCTAACTCCTCTTCATCACCGGCCATTTTTCTTCGTACGCTCCCTTACTTACTTAATCTTCCTTCAGCTCCGCGTGCGTAAGCTTCAGCTCGTACGCAGTATTATCAAGAAACTGTTGCCCTTTCGGCGAGATCTTCCGACCTCTCTTCGTCTTCGTTACGTACTCCGCCCGTTCTAACTGCATAAGCACTTCGCGAATTATCTTACCCGACGCTTCTCGGAACCGCCCCTTCTTCGTACCCCTTCGCACTCTTCCACCGTAATAGGTGCGCAGCCTTGCCACCCCTACCGGCCCGTGGAGATAAATCTGCCGGAGCACGGACGCGCATCGTACCCACCACCAGTCTTCATTATCTGGCGGCAACTCTTTATTCGAGCCTTTCTTGACATCCAAGCCCCACTTAGGCAGAGAAATCGCTTTGTTCTTTTTCAACTTCTCCCCGGCCATCTTTACCAGTTTATCCGGTGGCACATCGTATACTGTCGTCATTTTGTTTATCCATTTATATGCCACGAAGACATAAAAGTTTATGTAATAAAAGTAGTGGGTGTTTGGTGAAAGGAGAGCGCATAAATGGAGGTAAAAATCGGTTTAGAATGTCATGCACAGCTTCTCACGAAGTCCAAATTATTCTGCCCCTGCTCTACTGATTATCATAACGCCGAGCCGAATACGCACGTCTGTGCCACCTGTTTGGGCTTACCCGGTGCGCTGCCCGTGGTCAATAGGCGTGCAGTACGCTACGGCATAAAAATCGCGCTCGCTTTGGGCTGCGCCGTTCAGTCCGACATAATATTCTACCGGAAGAATTATTACTATCCTGACCTCCCACGCGGGTTCCAAATCACGCAGTATGATTTCCCCATTGCGTTCGGCGGCCTGGTGCGAATAGAGAGCGAAGACAGTGATGGCAACGGCGGAAAAGAGCGGGAAATACGAATCACGCGGGTGCACATGGAGGAAGACCCCGGCAGGCTGGTGTACAAGGGAACGATCGATACGGCAAGCTACGCGCTTGTTGATTATAATCGGTCAGGGATGCCGCTGGTGGAGATCGTTACGGAACCCGACCTCAGATCGCCGAAGGAGGCTCGCATATACCTGAACAAGTTGCGGAGTATCCTGGAGTACCTGGACGTATTTGACGGCGATTTAGAAGGTGCGATGCGAGTGGACGCGAACATCTCGATCGAGGGCGGCGACCGTGCGGAAGTCAAGAACATATCGTCGTTTAAGGGTGTGGAGCGCGCTCTGCTCTTCGAGATAACGCGGCAGAAGAATATGCTGCGGCGCGGGCTCACCGTACAGCAGGAGACGCGGCATTACGATGAAGTACGCGGCATCACGCTTTCAATGCGTACGAAGGAGTTCGAGCACGACTATCGCTATTTCCCGGAGCCAGACCTCGTGCCGATTCGCATTGCGCCCTATGTAGACGGAGTGCAGCAGGAGATCCCGGAACTACCGGACGAGAAGAAGCTGCGATTCGCCGAGCACTACGGTATAACGAGGGAGCATGCGAATGCACTCACCTTCGATCTCCATACCGCGGACTTTTATGAAGCGGTAGCGGCGAAGATCGATCCGAAGTTGAGTGCAACCTGGATTGCGGACGTTTTGAAAGGCGAGTTGAATTATCGGTCCCTGTCTATGAAGGATGCACTGACAAGGATCTCGCCCGATGATTTCGTCGCTATTTTAACCTATTTGAAAGAGGGTGTGATCACCGAACGAGGCGCGACGGAGATCATTCGCGAGATGCTCGATCACGTTGGCATGACCAAGGAGATTGTAGATTTTAAGTTCACCCCTCGGGATGCGCGTCCTATGGGTATGATGGGTTTAGTACAGAAGAAAGAAATAATAGATGATTCTGTGGAATTTACAGTTAGACTTAAGCCCAAAGAGATCATAGCGAAGAAAGGGCTGGGCAGTATCGGTGCGGATGCGATTGAAACGGCGATTGAAGCAGTGATATCGGAAAATGCAAGTGCGGTTCAGGATTACCAATCAGGTAAACCGGAAGCGTTGAATTTCCTCGTCGGGCAGGTGATGAAGCACACCCGTGGGCGATCAGAGCCGAAAGAGGTTCGTACGAGGCTCGATGGAAAATTGAAAAAAGAGTAGGAAAGAGATTGGTTATCCCTTCCTCTTCTTCATGCTGAGTGCAGCGATTCCTGAAAGTAATCCTACTAGCGCTATGAGTCCGATTGGTGTTAGTGTTGGAGCTCCAGTAGGCCAGGTATATCCCACAATGGTATCTGGCTCTGTTTGGTGGAGTCCGACGAACACATTCGTATTATCAATTCGTGCAAAGCACGCGCCACCTGCGATTCCGCCCGGGGGAACTACCCCATTGAACGCCAGTCCAGTGAATGTTCCCGTTCGTGGATTGAATTGTGAACCTAGACATTCAGGATTTCCATCCTGAGACCAGACCCAGAGCCACGGCCCACCGGGAGAGCGATCATCCCACGCTAAGCCGTAGATGCTCAGAGATGCGGGGTTGGGGTATTGATTTATTATGGCCCCCTGCTCGATCAATCTCATAAATGTCGGAATTAAAATTCGCTGTCCAGAAATGATCTGTAGCTGGATCGTACGCCAACCCTCTATTCGGGTCTTGAGGCCCGGGGATCGTTACACCGGTGATGGAACCTGTAGACGGATCTATCTGTTCGATGTCCGTGGATTCACTGCCATAGAGGTACTGGCCATCCCAAACCAAGTCTCTCCAACCCCAAAATGACGCATTTGGTTGATCGTACGAGGTAATGTAATTGCCATTTTTGTCGAATTTGTGCAGTTTGTTAGTTTCAGTAGCATCATCCCCGCCTCCACTGATCCAAAAGAAGGTCCCGTCGAATTCCACGCCTAAGCAGCGATTATCACCGGTAGGAGTTTCAACGTCATATTGAAACAAAGCGTTCCAGTAAGGATCAACAAAGCCAGTAAGATTTGAAGTGCACGGCGGCGCCTTCTCATCAGCCTCTGGTGCACCCATAACAACTATAGTCAATCCCGTGCTCATCACTAAAATCACCGCAATAAAAATCCCTATCTTTTTCGTTCGGTTAGCCATTTTTCCCCCTACTCTCCTTTGCTTCGTATAGGACATATAAAACTTTCCAAATTTTTTTATTACACGCAAAAATTGCTATTTCCCTTCTTTCAGCCTCAACCCTTCTTCATCCGCATAACGCTCGATTAACGGCCTGAGTTCGTCGCTGTACCACCCCTGCTTGATAAATTGCGGATAGATGGGCAGCCGTTCTCGTAATTCGTACGGTGCTATTTTACGCCTGAGTTCTTCCTCTCGAGGCCACGGCGATTCCGGATTGATGTAGTCGATGGTTCGCTCTGATATGCCGCCGAGGTCCGATGCGCCCAGCTCGATCAACTCTTTCGGCGACGTTAAATTCGGCGGCACCTGTATCGCTATCTCTGCCGGTAAGATGACGTGCGCCGCACGCACCGTCTCTTTCAGTTCCTCAAACCGTGGTTGTTTCTGGTGCCACATCGCCGTTGTCTGCTTCGGTAAGAACGGCTGGATAATAACCTCCTGGATATGCCCGTACTGCTTGTGTACCGATGCGATAGCTTCTAACGAGCGGATACGGTCCTCATTGCCCTCACCGATGCCGATTAAAATACCGGTCGTGAACGGGATCTTCAGTCTACCAGCCTCTGCGATCATCTCCAATCGTACCGCAGGATCTTTACCGGGCGAGTTCTTGTGTGCTTCAAGCTCCGCCGTGGTTTCAAGCATCAAGCCCATTGAGGCGTTTACGTCCTTTAATTCGAGGAGCTCCTCCCGGCTCAGCACGCCCAAATTGCAGTGCGGCAGTAACCCGTGCTGTATCGCGAGCTTACAGAGATGCTTCGTGTACGCCACGAGCGATGAAAAACCCTCTTTGGTAACGTGGTCGTTGAAGAACGAGGAGAGAGCTGCGGCTTCGGGGTTCTCACCCCCTGAGCAGAGAGCCTCGGTCGCCGCGCCTTTGTTCCGCACAACCGTCAAAAAATCAGATACCGTGGTAACGTACGCATCGTCGCGGCTGCGCGCTCGAAACACACAGTAGTCACATGCGTTCCTGCAGACGTTCGTCACCGGTATGAAAACGTTCTTCGAGAAGGTTACGTACTTGCGAGTCATCGTCTCTCTCGTATCGAGTGCCTCGTTAACTATAAATAAACTCAGCAAATAAACTAACTTATATATGTAGAGTAGAGTAAGGTGGATGGATGAGATATGAAAATAATACCCGGAGTTACCACGCAGGTTTTGGCTGCGCGAATTGCGACGGAACTGGGCGGAAACGCTTCATTATGCGAGTTCAAGAAGTTTCCCGACGGTGAGTTGTACACGCGTGTGGTCGATGACATAAAAGGCGAAGAAGTAACCATTGTGCAAAGTCTCATGGCGGATTCCGGCTTGATTTCCTTGCTGCAATTGATTGACGCCGTCGAGGAGGCACATAAAACGACCGTGGTCATTCCGTATTTGGGCTACGCACGGCAGGATAAGCGATTTAAACCTGGTGAAGCGATCAGCTCACGGGCAATTGCACGCGGCATCAGCTTTGCCGGCATCGTTGATAAGATCTACGTGGTGAACGTGCATAATCGAGCGGTGTTGCGGTATTTCGATGTCGATGCGAAGGAGCTCGATGCCGCCCCGTTAATTGGCGATTACATCGCGAGAAAGAAGATCGCAAAGCCCGTGATCATCGGGCCTGACGAGGGTGCGCGCGAGTTGGCAAAGGCCGTTGCTGCGCCTCACGGCTTCGAGTATGACGTACTGGAGAAGAAACGGATCAGTGGCGAGGAAGTGCAGATAAAGCCAAAAGAGTTGAGCGTGGAAGGCAAGAACGTGGTCATCGTGGACGACATCATCTCCACGGGCGGCACGATCGCAGAAGCTGCGGCGATGCTCAAAGCGCGAGATGCCAACGATATTTACGTCGCGTGCATTCACGGCCTGTTCGTGCAAAATGCCACCCTCCGCATACTCAACGCGGGCGTCAAAAACATCATCGCAACCGACACCATACAATCCATCTTCAGCGAGATAAGCGTCGCGAAGATGATCGCAGACGAATTAACCAAGTAAGTGAATGAATGAACGTAGAGCAGAATTCAAAGAAAAGAGTCGTTTGATTCTGTTCTGTTCTGTTCAGTGCTCTGCCTACATGCACAGAGTTCCTCATAATATCGCTTGTCTTTTGTAAGGTAAGCTGATGAATGATTCCACTCCGCGTTAATTACGCGGGCACTCGCCTCGCAGCTTGCTTGCTCGCTCGCTTATTTATTATTCACCACCGAAGAAGTGCCGCATCATCGGATACATCTCCATCATCTGCTCTGATGCCACAGACTCATACAGGTTGTACGCAATGCTCACCGCCAGGAGCAGCCCCGTCCCGGATGCTTGCCCAAGTGTGCCGAACATATTTGCAATGACGGCCAATACGCCCAGGAGAGCACCGCCCATGATCGCTATTTTTGGTATATAGCCTTCCATCATGCGCTCGATCGTTACTGGATTCCTACGATGTCCCGGGATTTGGAGCCCTGACCGATAAATTTGAGACGCCACGTCCTTGGACCCCATGCCCGTCGTGTTTATCCAGAACAGAGCGAAGATCATTCCGCCGATGATCATAAACGCAAGGTCAACACCCAGTCGCAGGGCTATTTGCCAGCCTGCAACGTTCGGATACGCGGCATGCACAAGTGTCGGGAACCAGTCCCATGGACTGTAAATGGGATCAAGATAATACATCAAACCGGAAACCGCACTGTTACCTTCGTACGTGCCGAAGAGGGTAATGCCGCGCGAATAAAACAGCCTGCCAAAACCCTGTATACTCGCCTGTAACGCGCGGACAAGAATCATTGGCAGCACACTCGCGTATAAAAGCTTGATAGGGAATCTGCCGCGAGCACCGCGTGCCATTGAATGCGCCAGTGGGATTTCCAAACGCGTACTTTCAAGGTAAACAACGATGAAGAATACCGCGATGGTGGAGAAAAGCGCGATTAAGTGGTGCTGGAACAGGAACGAGATTCCTCCACTCACTATGTTATAGCCAAGATCTCCTTGTCGTGCTAGTTCGATCCAGCGCGGGATGACACCCACCGCCCAACCTGTTTCGTCCGGCACCCAGTTGATCAGGCCGGTGATTACCTGCTGCGAGACGCCAGCGAGAATGAACAACGACACGCCTGAGCCGATACCCCATTTCGAGACCACCTCATCCATGAAGTAGATCAGCATTCCGCCGATGAAGATCTGGATGAAGAGTACTAATCGGATAGTCCCGAGCGATACACCAAGTAAGCTCGCTATTTCTTGGCTTGGCACATAAAAACCGACCACGTACGTCATGCTAATGAGCGCGGTAAAGGCCAAGACAAGCAGTTTCTGCAAGTTCTGATAAAACGCCTGATCGCGGGCGTCGCTCAGATTTAAATCTATTATGCCTGCACCGACCAGAAGCTGTAAGACGATAGAAGCATCGACGATAGGCATAATGCCCAGCGCAGTGAGCGAGAATCGTTCGCCTGCGAAGATCGCACGCCATCGGCCGAAGAGGTCCAACGATTCCGGCGACAACCCGAAAAGCGGAACGTTACCCAGCGCAAAGAAAAGTATGAGTATACCAACAGTCCACGCCAGCTTCGATTTGAAATGAACGTGCCAACTGGGGCGTTCTACCATAGGGAATTTACTTAAAGCAGCCGTTAATGCCTCTTTAAAGTTTATCTCGGTCATCTATACAAGCAACACTTATATCCCACTTTCTGCCTCTAAATCTACACTACCGCCCACTCGTTCTATCTTCTCCTGCGCCGTTTTTGATATCTTCTCCGCCTTGAGCATCAGCTTCCTCGTTACGTTTCCCTTCCCCAGGATCTTCTGTACGCCGAGTTCTTGGGCATCGAGATAAATGCCATCATCTTTTTCTTCTGCCTTCCCCGCCTTGAGCAGTTCTCCCAGCATCTCCTCGAGCTCGCCCACGTTCATCGTCGTATCGTCACTGCTACCATACTGATACGGTCTAGAGGCGTTATGTCCCTTGGTTATACCCCGTTTCAAAGACCGTACCACGTGATGCGAGTACGCGCCCGCATTGCCGGAGCCACCTTTGCTCCCTTTTCCCCTTCTCTTCTTGGCTGAGCCACCGCCACAGGTTCGTGTTCCTCTTATCCTCTTTATTCTCTTCTTCATCTCCGCAGACTCTCACCTCTATCTATCCTACCAGCAGTTTAAAAGTGTCACTTATATAACTTTACCTTTTATACCTGTTAGCACAACTAATAGTATAGCTTACCCTGTATTCTAATAAGTTATTAGAGGACTGGAGGGAGTAAATAAGATGATGAAAGTAGATATAAAAATTGAAAATGTTGTAGCGAATTCGAGGATTGCCGAGAGCCTCGATCTGGAATACATCGAGTCGAAGTTAGAAGATGCGATGTTCACGAAAAAGAAATTCCCTGGTTTGGTGTACAGGACAAAAGATCCGAAATCCGCTTTCCTTATCTTCCGCTCAGGGAAAATAGTGTGCACGGGATCAAAGACTGAAGCAGGTGTTCGAACGGTAATAGACATGCTTGCTTCCGCACTCCTAGGCATAGGAATAAAAGTAGAAGAGCATCCGGAGTTTAAAGTGCAGAATATCGTCGCCTCTGCTAATCTTGGCACGGAACTCAATCTCGGCGCCATTGTGGTCGGGTTAAAGCTAGAGGGCATGGAGTACGAGCCCGAAGTTTTCCCCGGATTGGTGTATAGAATCCCTGACCCCAAAAGTGCCATATTGATCTTCAGCTCCGGACGGTTGGTTATCACCGGCGGAAAGACCTTGGGAGATTGTGAAAAGTCAGTAGAAGTATTACTCAATAAATTGACCGAGTTGGGATTGATTTAAACTAAACGCAGAGGTACGGTCAGCAATCTCGGCTCCTTTTTCCCCATACAAGGAAGGAATGGGAAAGGAGGATGATAGAACAGAGCAGGTCGAGTTAGGTACGAAGGCTCACACTAAACTAAATGAGCGCTTCCTTTAGACTCTCCAGGTTGAACTGAGTATTTGCGCAGCCGTTCTTTGTCAGCGGGATACCGCGAACCGCCAGGCCTTCCGATTCCGCAACACTGAGCCCGAATTTTATCTCTTCCGGGCATGCGATTCCCGAAACCGCATCGCAGTGCATGCATTCCAGAATCTTCCTCATACACGAGCCGCCAGGCAGAATGAAGACTTTGTAGCCTTTCGATTTGCCAAATTCCGCGGCTTGATGCGCTAAACAATCAGGAGAGCAGTGGTTGCAGGAATACGAGGACAAATCAGGATTGAAGTCCGCTTTGCACTGCCAATCCATGTATTTCCGGCAGCAATGCGGCACCAGCAGGATCTTGCTGTCCGCGTTTTTGAAATCCTCCTCGTGTATCAGATTCTTTATTTGGAGATCCACCAAGTCCTCAACAATAGAGATCGCATCTTCCAACTGGATGCCGAGGAGCTTATCCACCTTGAACTTCCGCACGCTAGTCTTCGAGAACGCGCCCAATTTCTTGTGCAATTGCCGTTTATCCACCACCTTTGCAATATCTTTGAAAAAGCCTCGTGGAAGTTTCGACAAATCGTAGTTGAACGAGTACGCCATAATCTAATGTTTACGTTTAGGCATATTAAAGAATAGCTATTATTTGGGCCTCTAAATTCCAGCAGGGATAGACAGGCGAAACTATTTTGTCACCAATCGTTCTTCACAGGTATTGCAGCACCGCATGCCGGGCAGTTGTTCGCTGCCGTAAGGCGGGAATCGACCACGTCAAATCCGTATCGCCCGATTACCAGTTCGCCGCAATGCGGGCAGTACGTGTTCTCATAAGGATGCCCGGGAACATTGCCGAGGTAGACGTAGTTCAGGCCCTCTGCTTGCCCTAGTGCCCGTGCACGCTCCAACAATTCGACCGGTGTCCGCCCTTGTAAAGACCACCTTCACGCGACTTGTATGCGGGGTAATGCTGTGTTACATGCCAGGGAGTCCCTTCCCCGGCATCGTCTCGGATTCGCGATGCTATGCCTCTCAAGCAGTCCGCATCATCATTCACACCCGGTATAACGAGCGTGGTGATCTCAATATGAACACCCTTTCGTTTCGCAGCCCGTATATTCCGCCAGACGACTTCCACATCGGCACCACAATAGCGCCTCACTGCGTCCTTACAGCCCTTGACATCCACATTCATCGCATCTAATCCGTGCTCTACGAGCAAATTCAGTGCATCAGAACTCATATAACCATTCGTCACGTAGGTATTATAATAGCCCTCCTTTTGAGCGAGAGTACACACGTCAAGCGAGTATTCAAGCAGTAGTGTTGGCTCGTTAAAGGATAGAGAAGTACCCTGACAGCCCATTTCTTTCACGAGCTGCACTAATCGCTCTGGCGAGATATAATTACAAGCTACAGGAGTCGGAACGGATTTGCTAATCGCCCAGTTCTGGCACCAGGGGCAGGCGAAATTACAGCCGTAGCTTCCAACCGTTAATGCCTTGGTACCCGGGAAGAAATGGAAGAACGGTTTCTTCTCTATTGGATTCGCACTGATCGAGGCGATATCACCGTATTCCAGCGTATACAGCTTCCCTTCGATGTTCTTCCGTGTCTTGCAGAATCCTAACCTGCCCACCGCAATCTCGCAGAACCGCTCACAGGTTTTGCATCTTACGCTTTTACCTTTGTGCTCGTATAGCAAGGCTTCCCTTATGCAGCTCGTGGTTTTCATCCTTCGACTTTAGATGATACAATCTTTTTTAAGCCCGCGTAATGTATACAAATAGATCATAAAGGAACCTAAATCTAAGGAGAAGAGCCGTAAAATGACGAAACGAATTGTTCCGTGCCTGGATACAACATTTGATGAGCAGGGTAAAGCAGTTGTGGTAAAAGGGATAGAATTCGAGAACCTCAAATACGCCGGCGATCCCGTTGCACTCGCCGAGAAATACGATGCGCAGGGAGCCGATGAGCTGGTCTTCCTCGATATATCCGCGTCCTTCGAGGGAAGAGACACGATGATCTCAATGGTCGAGCGGATAGCAGCGCACGTATCTATCCCATTGGCGGTTGGCGGCGGGATAAAGAGCATCGAGGATTTTGAGAAGGTCTTCAATGCTGGCGCTGATAAGGTAGGGGTAAACACCGCGGCAGTTAAGAACCCGGAGCTGATAAAAGAAGCTACTGAACGGTTTGGCAAACGTGTCGTGGTTGCAATTGACTGTAAAAGGAGGTTTGAAGACGCGGAGGGCAAGACACCAGTGCAACTGGAGGACGGCACGGAGGCGTGGTACGACGTTGTCATTTATGGTGGTCGTGAGTACGTGGGGCTTGACGCGATCGCATGGGCGAAGCAGGTGCAGGAGCTCGGCGCGGCTGAGATATTACTAACGTCGAAGGATAACGATGGGACAACGGACGGCTACGACATCCCGATTACCAAAGCGATTGCTGAGGCTGTGGATATTCCGGTCATCGCGTCCGGCGGTGCCGGGAACATAGAGCACATGTACGAGGCGTTTGTCAATGGCGCGGACGCATGCCTGGCCGCGAGCATCTTCCATTACGAGACGTACACGATTAACGAGATTAAGGAGTATTTGCGGGAAAAAGGGGTTGATGTGAGGCAATAAGGGGCCAGACCAGTAAGGAGCCAAGCCTTCCTTACAAACCTTTCTGCCCCTAATCTGACCAGAGCTTGATCGCCGGTATAATTCCTATTGATACGCTCAACACCACAGCCACGACTATTATTATTGAAAAAGTGCTGATGCATTTTGCCTTTTTATTAGGTATTCCTTTTCCCATTTTCATCCAAATTCCTCCTTTAGTTTTAACATTATTCCCTTTACATCTCCAAATAATTAGTGTGTTCCCAGTGACAATGCAACTATACCTCCGGTGTAAAAACCTACGATTCCTAATATTGCTGGAATTATAATCCGCAATATTATTGATTTTTTTCTAACTAGGAAATACCCAATACCCATAAATCCAACGATAAATATACTAAAAATCATACCAACCTGGTCAGAAAAAAAAATATAAGGGTTGAAACCCAATCATTAACCACATCCCCTGTATCAAAAGGGGTAAGATAATACCTTCTTACTTGAAAATATGCCTGTAACGGCATAAATATAAACACCACAACCACCGGCGGAATCACCCACCAGATCTTCTCAAGCAGACTTTTAGCTTTCGCCATTTTTGGCTCCTATTACCGTTCTATTTCCACCCTTAAAAACTTTTCGGTTGTATTTCCACTCCAGGTGTATGGCCCTTCTATTGAAGAAGTTGACAGCGTAGGTTGATCTGTTAACCCAGAAACAATTTCTTTTGATATTTTATAATCGGATTTTGGCTCCAATTCTTTGGTTATTTCGAGATCAATCCCGCCATTCTCTTTCAATTTGTGATTTGCTGTACTTGCCTCGTCCTGTGCAGTCTCCAGGATATGTATGTTCCGACTTTCGTTAGACTGAGACTCATTTACAAAGTTTTTACTTACTACACCTCTTGTAGCATTCCGGGTAAACTCAAAGACTCGCAAACCCTTCTGTGGTTGAGCAACTCGCGGGAAGGACGCCTCCCCTCCTCCCTCTTGAGGTATACCAATCAATCTCTTCTCAGGCGCTTTCAATCTCTCTTCATTTTGAGCAGGTATCTTTATCTTGAACGGTGCGTCTCCAATAAAAAGTTCCTGCGAATCGCCCACTGCATTAGCTATATTTTGTGCATATCCTACACTTACAGTAAAGCTCACATTCTCCGCTGGTACAATTCCGATAAACACGCTCAGTACCACAGTCACGACTATCACCACAGAAAAAGCTCGTATTTGATTTGCCCCCATATAGAATTCTTCTTTTTTCCTTCTTCTTTTCAACATTTCTTTTGCCGCCTTCAGGATATAAGACTAGTAAATACCCCACGCAAAGAAAGTTAGCAGTATAAACGAAAAATAATAACCTATAATCGCCGCGATTATCGGAACAACTGTGCGTATAGCTATCGATTTTCTTCTACTCAAATAATATCCTATACCCATGAATGCAATCGTCAATAATGCAATAATTACCCCCCAAAAGTCAAAAAAATGATAAAATAAAAAATCTAAAAAGTATTTCTCATAGCGACCAACGAATGAACTGAGAGGTCGATCGTAATGAACCATATCCCAAAATACCATCCTTAAGGGTAAAACCAAGACAACAACCACAGGCGGGATCACCCACCAGACCTTCTCGAACAGACTTTTAGCTTTCGCCATTTTTGGCTCCTATCACTATTCTATTTCCCACCATAAAGGCTTTTCGGTTACGTTATCCACCGCCCATTGGATCCTTTCATAATCGTCGGGGACGTAAATGGTGTTTGTAGAAAACAGATCCACCGTATTATTTGTTGATGGATCCTCAGCGGCAATAAAGGACACCGTACCGTAGACCGCCATTGCCACAACAAGTGAAACTGCCGCTATGTTCAGAAGCGTCTTAACCGCCTCCGTTTTTATCACCGTCCCTTATTCTCGAAGCTACACACTTAGCATTTGCGTGGATGCTTATAAATTTTCCGATTGAACTTTTGGTTGCTTTTGAACTTTTTGGGGTACGTCGCTGTCTGTGCGGAATTTACCTTTAAATAGAACCATTCTATCAAAGCTATACACCTGAACGTCAAAACTAACTAAACTTCACTAAAAATAAAAATCAAAAAGAAAAATGCACTACATCATCGCAGAGAAAGGGACAACTGCAAAACGACTCGCCGCGATCCTTTCCGGCGGTAAAACGAAGAAGCGAAAGGTAGGTAGCGTGGATGCGTACGAGTTCGACGGCAAGGTAGTTTCAGGGCTCAGCGGCCACGTGTTCCGACTGGACTTCCCGTCAACCTACAACAACTGGAGCAAGATAAATCCTGAAAAGTTGATTGACGCCAAGATCGTGGCGATCTCGCTGAAAAAGACGATTGTGAAGGCGCTGGAGCAGATCGCAAAAGATGCCGAGTCCGTAACCATTGCTACCGACTATGACCGTGAAGGCGAGTTGATCGGTGTGGAGGCGATTAGAATTATTAAGAAGATCAATCCCGACGTGCACATTGACCGGATGCGGTACAGTGCAATCACCGAGAAGGACATACAAGATAGCTTCGCCGCACGCAGTGAGGTTGATTATAACCTGGCGGCATCGGCCGAAGTGCGAGGGGTCATCGACCTGATCTGGGGCGCAGCGCTGACTCGGTTCGTCTCGTTATCCGCGAATCGTTTGGGTGAGGATTTCTTTTCGGTTGGCCGTGTGCAATCGCCCACACTGGCATTGCTGGTGGACAAGGAGAAGGAGATAAGGAAGTTCGTACCCCGTCCATACTGGGAACTGCACGCGCACGTAAAGAACGACGAAGGCGAGATCTTCGAGGTCAGCCACAAAACGCTGAAATTCTGGGATAAAGCAGAAGCAGAAGCGATAAAATCGGGCATAGAAGCGGCCACGGAAGGCGTCGTCACCTCGGTCACGACGAGTACGCGAATCGATAAGCCGCCGACGCCGTTTGACACCACGAGCTTCATACGGGCTGCATCTGCCATTGGATACACGCCAAAACGGGCAATGAACATCGCGGAGGGCTTGTATCTGCAAGGACTCATATCATATCACCGTACTGACAATACCACGTATCCGGAGACGCTTGATTTGAAGGCGTTAGTGGAGTTGTTCCACGAGCACGCGGACTTTGGCGATTACGCACGTCGGTTATTAAAGAAGAAGCGATTGAAGCCGACAGCCGGTAAAAAGAAGACCACTGACCATCCGCCCATACATCCCGTCTCGGCAGCGGCATCGCCGGGAACGATTGGCAAGCCGGAGTGGAAGATCTATGAACTGGTGGTTCGGCGGTTTTTAGCTACGCTTTCCGATGCCGCGAAATGGGAAGATACGGACGTTAAGATCGAGTTCGGCGACGAGGTGCTGAACGCGAAGGGTAAAGAATTGAAGGAAGAGGGCTTCCTCGCTATCTACCCTTATCAGAAGAAAGAGGAAGTAGTAATCCCGAAGTTGAAAGAAGGCGAGCACGTGCACATCGAAGAGATCGAGCTTCTGGAGAAGGAGACAAAGCCGCCGAAACGGATCTCGCAAGCGGGCTTGATAAAGAAAATGGAAGAGTTGGGGCTGGGCACGAAGAGTACGCGACACGAGATCGTAGGGAAATTGTACGAACGATCGTATGTGCAGGATAACCCCGCTAAGCCCACGGAGAAGGCGATCGCGCTTATCGATTCGTTAGAGAAATACGCGGAACTGATAACGAAGCCGGAGATGACAAAGACGCTTGAGCAGGAGATGGACGATATAAAAGAGGGCAAACGGACGAAGAAGGTCGTTGCGGACGATTCGCGAAAGATGCTGCGGGAGGTGTTCCAGGAGATGACGGAGAACCGGGCGGAGATCGCGAAATCGTTGCGAAATGCGATGAAGGGCGGCACGATAGTAGGAGCCTGCCCGAAATGCGACTCGGACCTCTTCATGGCAACCTCACAACGTGGTAAGCGGTTTGTGGGCTGCAAGAACTATCCTTCTTGCGATTTCTCGCTACCGTTACCCAAGAGCGGACGCGTGGTCGTGACCAACGAGACCTGCGATAAACATCCGTCCCTCTTCAAGCTGAAGATCATGAAGAAAGGCTCGAAACGGCCGTGGGATTTCGGCTGCCCTTATTGCAATTTCCTGCAGTGGAAGGCGAAGAGCGGTGACGGCGATGAAGATAAGACCTCCTGAGCTCCCCCACAAAATTAAGCAGAGTCCAAACGCTGGGTGGAATCGCGCGGTTTCCATGGACTTGATGGATGTACGCTCAACTCAGTTCAAAAATACCGGTGACTACCGTCCGGTGATGGTTTAACGAGCGTAGGAGAACTAAAATCCGGCCGGCCATAATCGCAGAGATAGTGATACTGACCTGTTCAAAAATAGGTGGTTTTTATAAGGGGGTTTTATAATAAGGATAAGAGCCGAAATGAACAAGATGCTGTTCCAAGAGGAAGTGCAGTATTTCAATCGCAATTTATCGGAGGCGATCGAGCGGAAATTGCAGGGATGTCACAATGAGCTGTTATGCGATGCACTGAGCTACATCAAGGATACTGGAGGGAAGCGACTGCGGCCGATTATTTGCTTCCTCTCTGCAGAGGCCGTGGGTGGCTCACGTGAAGACGCGATTTCCACCGCGATAGCGATTGAACTCCTCCATAACGCTTCGCTGGTTCACGATGATATTATAGATAACAATTATATACGGCGAAAGAATCCGTCCAATCCCGCGATGTACGGTGTGAAGAAAGCGATCGTCATCGGCGATCTCTTGTTCGGACTTTCGTGCGAGATGCTCGCCCGGTGTGGTGTGCCGGAAGTCGTGAGCTTGGTCTCGAGTGCCGTGGCTGATATCGCGATGGGCGAATATCTGGAGTTCGCCTTACGCTACCTGCTTGAAGTGACAGAGCACTCCTACATGGAAGTTGCGGAACTGAAAACCGCGGCCACCTTTCGAGCGAGTGCCGAAGCGGGTGCCGTGCTCGGCGGTGGAACCGAAACAGAGATCGAGAACCTTCGCAACTACGGTAACAATTTAGGGATCGCCTTTCAAATTCAGGACGACATCTTAGACATCTGCGGCGAGACGGCGAAGATAGGCAAACCGGTTGGATTGGACATCAAAAACGGTGAGCGCACGCTGCTTGTCATTCATGCGCTGAACCACTCGGAATATCCCGAAAAGGATTACATCAAAGCGATTCTGTTTGGAGATGGCGAGCCTGAAAGTTTTGATATTGATAAGGTGAGGAATATTTTGATAAAATCCGGCTCGATCGATTACGCGCTTCAACTCTCCGAGGAGTTTGTAAGAACCGCGATCGATTGCATCGCAGGGCTCGAAGATTCGGAAGCGACACAGAAACTGCAGTTCATTGCTGACTTCTCGCAGGAGCGAATAAATAATCACGTCCTAAAAACACTTGGATAAGCCAGCGGTTAGTTCTATCAGTTTCATTTTTGCCTTTTGCTGGCGATCTTTTCTTCCGGCGGCGTACTTTCCAATATCTGTGCGTCACACTTCCATCCCCTGAACGGGTTAACCTCTGGCCTCTTAGCCGGGGTTTTGCTAAACTTCCGCATAAGGGATATGGACAAGTTGGCTCCGGGAAATCGACTCACTGAACTAGTTTTAGCCCCCAAAACGCCCGTTTAAAGGCCCGTACCATAGCGAAATCTATTGCTCATCGGAAAAAACCGAAAGCTTTTTAAGTTACGAGCCAAAACGTTCATTCCATGAGTGTAGATATGTTATTGCTGGCGACCCTTTCAGGTATAGCGGTTCTCTTCGCTCTGGGGGTCTTAGTGAGCAAGGATAACTTCTATTCAGCGCTTTTCATGTCCATAACACAGGTTTTTGTCGCGACCGTTTACGCGTTCTTCAACCTGCAGCCAGTGTTCGTTCTACTCGTGTTCATCTTCGTCGGTGCGATCGGTATAGTAACGGTAGCGCTTGCAGCAACGTACAGGTCTGAGCCGGAGAGGCAAGTTTCAGGATTGTGGGCAGCTCCCGTGGCTATAACTGCCCTTATCATTGCCTTTGCCATCTTTTACTCGATGCTCAATACGCAACCGATGGCGGCCAGCACGATCGAATTTGAACTCGCGAATTTCCTGCCCGTTACAGAGTACCTGCTGATCATCGTTGCATTGATTTCGCTCGTTGTGCTCCTGCTGTTGTCAGTCCTGAAAATGAGTGTAGGGGGGAGAAGCTGAATGCCTGTGATAGATATGATGAGTTTGTCGATAATCTATGCGGCGTCGTTTGCGATCTTACTGGTTGGATACCTTGCAGCGATCTCGAGTAAAGATGTAATTAGACTTCTTATCGCGCTGGAAATGATGTTTGGAGCGGTGTTTATGGCTTTGCTGCCGCTCTTCTCCGTTGCGAGCCTCGCCAATACCGCGTTTGGCATCGCACTGATCACGATCTTCGCGAGCAGTGGCGAACTGTTGATCTTAATCTCTGCGATTGCCATTCTCGACCGGCAGAAGAGGAGTATTAAAACAAGCGCAGTTACGATAGGAGGCGACGAGATATGACAGGTATGTTTCTGCTAATCTTGATACTCCTGCCCTTACTGTCGGCGATTATAGCGCCACTGTTGAAGCCGAAGGCAGCGACGTATCTTACTTCCCTGTTCTTCTTACTGCCCTTCTTCGGTATAATCTACAGTGTTCTCACCAATTATACCCCCGTGATCCATCTAATGACTTTCTCAGCGCCAATTGGCGAGATTTATCTCAATTTTGACTTTATCGCTCATGCTCTGGGGCTTACGATTTGTATCGTTTCGGCTATGATTGCCATGTTCGCGTTGCCGTACATGCAGCATCGATTCGAGGAGATGGAACTCGATGTGGAGAAGGAGTTCCGAACGTACATATTCCTCTACGATCTCTACGCGGCTTCGATGCTCTGGCTCGTTTACAGTGGCAATCTGATCCTGCTGTATGTGTTCCTGGAAATCGCACTGATCACCGCGTTCCTGCTCATTTACTTCTACGGATACGGAAACCGGCAGTGGGTGGGTCAGTTGTACCTGATCTGGAGTTTAGTTGCCGGTGTTCTGACGTTGGCAGGGATTCTGATCATCGGTGTTAACCATGACACGCTGGCTCTCAATGCGTTAATGCTGCCTGGTGTTACCGTTAGCACGGTGGCGTGGGCGTTCATCTTTATCGGTATGGTGATAGAGCTACCGGTTCTCGGTCCGCACGTATGGCTGCCCTGGGCACACGCAGAAGCGCCAACACCACTGAGTGCTTTGTTAAGCCCATTAACCGTTGGTCTGGCAGGGTACGTCCTTTTACGCGTGGCTTTGATCGATTACTCCTTTATCGTTACGTATCGGATGCCAATACTCGCGTACGCGCTGTTCTCAAGCATTTACGCCGGGTTTTCGGTCTTCCGGCAGACGGATTTCAAACGACTGCTGGCGTATTCCACGGTGTCTCAGATGGGGTACGTGCTGGTAGCGCTCTGTCTCGGTCCCTTTGGACTGATCGGCCTGGTCATCCAGTACATGTCCCACGCGTTCGGTAAGTCAATCTTGTTTTCGTCCGCAGGCGGGGTCATTGCAGTTCATCACGGATTGCGAGACCTGAGGAAGATGGGTGGCCTGCACGATTCCATACCCACGATCTCGAATGCGGCCGTGATGGGATTCCTGAACCTCGGCGGGATGTTAACGATAGGCATGCTCGGCGAGTTCTTCATATTACGCGGCGTTGTAGAGACGTTTGGCATCAGCACAAAGGCCTTACCAGTGCTCTTAGCGGTGATATTCATGTTCATTCTCTCGGTTTGGTACGGGTTCTACACGATAAAGCGAGTGTTCTACGGTAAGCCGAAGAGCACTGAGCGGCTTGAGATAAGTAGCTACCTCTACGTCCCGCTGTATATAATCGGGATTGTCTCAATACTGCTCCTGTTCCCACCGTTGTCATCCGCACTGATTCCAGGGCTTAAAGCTGTTATATTAGGAGGGCTGATACCATGAACGAGTGGATTATCTTTCTGTTACTGTTTCTAACACCTGTTGTTAGTAGCGTACCAATTGCGTTAGCGTACAAGAGTAAGGAATGGACGGAGAAGCTGCCGTATCTCTCTGTCTTCGGAATCTTCGTTTCGGTCGTGATGAGTATTTATATCTTCCTCACGTTCCCGGAACAGCAGTATTCATATCCGTGGATTCCCGAGCTGGGGATCAATATCGTGGTCATCACGGACTATCTGAGCAGGTACATGGGCGTTGTTACCGCGCTTATCGCGTTCTTCATCGGCATTTACGGCCTTGATTACATGAAGGGCGATTACCGACCGAGCTGGTACTGGTTCTTCTTCAACCTGTTCACCGCATCCATGCTTCTCGTGGTTTATAGTGACAACCTATTCCTGCTCTTCGTCGGTTGGGAAGGCCTGGGCGGAGCTTCCTGGGGATTGATCGGACACTGGTTCCGAGACGACGATGATATCGCATACGTGGGTAGAGAAGGGAGAAAAGTCGGTCCTCTGTTGATGCACTGGCCACCGAGCTTTGGGGGATGGCGAGCGATCTCAACAATTCGATTCGGCGACGTCCCCATGTTCCTCGCAATCGCTGCGATATGGGCGCTATCACCCACACTTAATATCTCAGAGATTGACTGGGGCGGACTGTTCACCACGATAGGAGCTGCAGGAACGATCATACTCTTCCTCTGTTTCCTCATGGGGCTGTTTACGAAGTCCGCGCAGGTGCCGTTCTCCGAGTGGCTCATGACCGCGATGACCGGCCCGACAACCGTGAGTGCGCTCTTACACAGTGCGACCATGGTGGCAGCAGGAGCGTTCGTATTCCTTAAATTGACGTGGTATATCGAGCCGTGGACCTTGCATGGTGTGCCGGGGCTTGAGACGATTTACACGATCGTCCTTTTCGTTGGGCTTCTATCAGGATTGTACGGCGCGCTTGCAGGGTCTGGCATGCTCGAGCGGAAAGTTCTACTTGCGGCATCCACGATGTCCAGTATCGGACTGATGTTCGCATCGACTGCCGCTTCGTTCTGGGTCGGCCATTTCGCCGTGCTTGTCGGATTCTGGTATATGGCGGTGCATGCGTTTGCAAAAGCGAGTTTGTTCCTCGTCAGTGGTCATTTGATCCACGCGACGCACAGCAGATTTCTGGGCGGCGGTCGCGAGTTCGCAAAGAAGATGACTCCTGCATTTATCGTTACCATCGTCGCTACCACTTTCCTCGTCGGTATGCCGCCGTTGACCGCATACTGGGTGAAGTCAGGAATGGACTTTGTCATGGAAGAGCTGCAGCATGATTTTGGCCCGCTGCCGCTTGTACTGCTTGTGGTTACCTCGTTGATCTATGCGGGAATCCTCGCGAAGTTCCTCAGCTTGAACTTCATCAAGGGCGAGAAACCGCAACACGAGCATACCGAAGGCGGGGGTTTGATGAAAGTCGGATACATCTTGATGGTCTCCATGCTCTTTGTGATCACGTACCTTTTCCTCTTTACAACTGGCGAGGAACACGTGTTCGCAGAATTTAGGCATGAGGGGCAGGTAGCGGTATCAATTATAGTGGGTTCGGCGATTTTAGTAGCGTACGTCGTGGGACTGGTCAAGCCACGGATAGGTGCTCTTTCCAAGCTCGGCACGTTCTTCAGCGACCGTATGTATCTCCCGTTCCTCAACGATTATATCGTACCGAAGATAGGCTTTTCCATCTCGGACCTCGTTCAGAACTATGGAAACCGGGGAATTGATGGGTTCTTTAATACTCGTGTGATACCTGGTTTATTCGGTGGTATCTCAAGAGTTATCAGGTCTATTCAGACCGGGCACCTCAGTAGGTACGTAAACATAGTCCTCGGGGTTGTAATGGCAATTCTTATATTAGTCTCAATAGGAGGGGTGTTGCTATGATCTCAACGACAATGATGATGATGTTTGGGGCGTTAGTGATCTTGACGCTGTGTTCAGTAATTTCCGTTAAAGTCCGTGACGCTGGATTGATTGGCGCGATAATAGCGATTCTGCTTGGATTCGCAGCGGTTACGTTCTCGAACCCCAGCCTTATTTATTATAGCGCGTTCGTGCTCGTGATTAGTTTCATCAACCTGGCTTCGCTCAAAACGATCAAGAGCGTAATTCAAGGCGTGGATTACGGCCTGGTCGGGTTGATGGCGCTTGCAACGCTGTACATCTTCAGTACGCAGGACC
Organism: Desulfobacteria bacterium; assembly: GCA_035528755.1. Taxonomy (GTDB): domain Archaea; phylum Halobacteriota; class Syntropharchaeia; order Alkanophagales; family Methanospirareceae; genus JACGMN01. The sequence goes on from DATKXZ010000055.1 coordinate 23,246, forward strand.
TCGCCATGGTTCTGGCTGCGTTTGTGCTCGTTTCCGTGCCCACCTACATTCTGGTGATGGTACGCGAGGGTGGCACGAACGTGGAGGTGGGTATCAAGTACATCACCTTTATGGTGCTGGCCACCGTTCTGTTCCTGATCGGCGCGGTTACCCTAGCGTACACGAAGAACGCATTTAACGGTCTACTGTACACCTTCGGCTATGTGATGCTCGTGCTCGGGTTGAGCATGGAAGTAGGTGTGGCGCCGTTGCACGAGTGGGTGCCGGACGTTTTCGCAAGTGCAGATCCAATTCCACTGTCTATCATCGCTTCGCTCGCCAAGATCGTTCCGTTTATCATCGCTTTGAAGATATTGATCTCCACTGCGACTCCCTTGACCGTTTCGCTCTCGCTCTTTACTGCAGTGCTCGCAGCGATCTCAATGTTTACCGGTAATATCGGAGCGTTGACCTCGAAAGAGCCAGCGCGAATTCTCGCGTATTCTACGGTTGCGAACATGGGATACGTACTGGCATGTGTGGTGGTGATAGCGAAGCCAGAGTACTTCTATTTCGCACTGACAGGAGCGTTACTCATGCTGTTTGCGAATGCAGCGGGAAAGATAGGGTTCTTCACTGCAATAAAGAACAAAGGCGCTTTCTCACCGCTGATGTACATGCTTGCGTTCTCGTTCATCGGTCTTCCACCGCTCATGGGGTTCTGGGGGAAGCTGTTCATCCTCATCACGCTGGTCAAGGCCGAGTATGTCTGGTTGGTGGCACTCATGGTTATCAATTCCGCAATATCGGTTCCATATTATCTACGGCTCGCGCGGGAACTCGGCGTTGGGTGGAAAGCGGATCTCACCAATTACATCTGCGTCGCCGCTGTGCTTCTAACGTTGGTAACGTTCTTGCCAGATTGGTTCTTTAAAGGAATGGAGGTAATCGCCCAGACGATAAGTATAGCGATATAATGGGGGAGAGAAAAAATGATAGAAAACGTACTGATAATCGGTGTCCTAATCGCTGTGTGCGTGCTGGTAGATCTGGTTCTGCTCTTGCTCGTAAAAGTATTGCCGAGGTATGACCTAACGGAGATAAAGACGATGCGGTGGGAAGCAGGGAACCCGCCGATGAAGTTCCCGAAGTACACACTGTCCATGCAGTATTTTGGGTATATGTACCTGTTCATGGCGGTGGAACCCGTTGTCGTTCTTCTGCTCCTGTTCGCAGCGTATCAAAGTGTAAGCTTTCTGATGCTGTTGCTGCTTTCACTTGTACTGATGGTGCCTGCGATCTATGCGGGCTATACGATCACACTTGAAATGGCGGAGGCGAGAAGCTAAGCTAGGATATGGGAAGAGAAGAGAAGAAAGAAAAAGAGAGGTGACAAGATAAAAATGGAAAATCCAAACAAACATATAGACTTCCTCGAATCAGGGCCCCTTGCACCGCTTAAGAAATGGTCTGCGAAGTGGAGTTTGTGGCCTTGCCATTTCATTACATCCTGCTGTGGTGTTGAGCTCGCCCATGCGTTCGCGTGTGGCTATGATGGTGAGCGATTAGGAACGTTGAACCTCGGTATCGCACGGCAGTCGAACTTTATCATCATTGAGGGGACGATCTCGAGGAAGATGGCGCGGGCGTTGCAGTTCGTGTACGGGCAGATGCCCGATCCGAAGTTCGTGAACGTGATAGGCGCGTGCGGAGAGCGAGGCGGGATATTCTGGAACAGCTACAATATCACGCATCCTTCTGATATCGTTCCGGTCGATTTCTTTATCCCTGGCTGTCCGGTAACACCCGAGAGCCTTTTACGGGGTGTGAGAGCGCTTCAAGATAAGATATCAGGTGTAAAAGACCAAAAGACGATAGAATTCACGAAGGTGGAGCTGCCGTTCGAGCAGAAGCTGGAGGAACGAATGGTGCCCACATCGCCAAAGATCTATGCGCCGACGCCCGATATTCGAGTTGACATCAAAAGGATGGTTGATTGGTCGTTCGGCAAAAGGTTAGAGGATCGTTTCAAAAAGGACTTGAAAGGTCTTTATGAATCCGTAACGATCACCGGTACGAACCGGATAGCGATAAAAACGATGCCGGAGAACCTGATGAAGGTTGCACAGCGGCTCAAGAGTCAGATGCAGTTTGACCACGTGAAGAGCGTGAATGTGATCCAGGTGCCGCACGAGCGGAAGTTTATCGTGGAGTACCTGACTTCGAGTTACAGTGTTGATGAGCTCATGCCTGTGCTCGTAACCATTTTCATGGAGATCGGGCTAAAGGATCCGAAGATCAAGAGCCTGATGTCCATATGGGAGAGCGCGAATTATTCCGAGCGGGAATTGCACGAGTTCTTTGGCGTCTGGTTCGAGGGGAACGACTGGATGGGCAAGAAGTTCTTGCTTGCGCCTGACACGCCGGATCTCCCACTGCGTAAGGAATTCAAGCTTCCCGAGGAACGATACGTCTTTGAGAAAGATGTCGAGCCAGAATTCATGGTGCCCATCGAGCCTCCAAAGGATCTGTATACCCCTATTTGGCAAGAGTTTATAGATGAGGCGTACGATAGTGACGAGATGGTCGTTCCTATAGGGCCACACCACGCAGGCAGTGGACACCTCAGGGTGACGTTCAGGATAAAGGGCGACCGAATAGTAGACGCCATTCCCGAACCGGGATTTGTGCATCGCTCGATGGAGAAGCTTGCGGAGAACAAGCTGTATATCCAGAACATTCCATTATTCGAACGTTTGGCGATCAACGATCCGGCGAACATGAACTTAGCGTACGTCAGGACGTTAGAAGACGCGCTGGGCGTGGAAGTGCCGGAGAGAGCGAAGTATTTACGGACCATCATGGCTGAACTTTCGCGGATAGAAGCATTCTACTATGACGCCGGGATATTCTCCCTGTTCTTCGGCCATACCACAGGCTTCATGTACTGCATGGCAATCAGGGAGATGTTAATCGAGGCGATGATGCATATCTCAGGCTCGAGAAGCGGGCCTTCCTTCATCGTTCCCGGTGGACTGCGGCGAGACATTTCGGATGACGTGCTCCAGATGATCGATAACATCACGTTTGCAATCCACAAGAGGATGAAGAAGTTTGAGAACATCTTTGTATATAACCCCGTAACGATAGCGCGAGCAAAAGGTGTAGGTGTGCTGACGAAGGAGGATGCAATACGCTGCGGTATGGTAGGGCCATTCCTGCGAGCGTCCGGTGTGAATTACGACGTTAGGAAGATCGCGCCGTATGAAGCGTACGATAAGCTTGATTGGGACGTCACGACAGGCGATGACGGCGATTGTCTGGGCAGGTTCCTGGGCAGGCTGGAAGAGATAAGAGAGAGTATAAAGATGACAAAACAGGCAGTGGACGCAGTGCGAGGTATAAAAGGCCCGATTTTAAGTGAAGACATCCTCGGCGAGTATAAGGAGGCTGCAAGCGACATAAAGGGCAGTTTCTTCAGAGTTTACGGCAACTTAGTGCTGCCAAAGGGCGAATGGACGACCATTACCGAGGCAGCCCGGGGCACGACGTTGTTCACGATTAATAGCGATGGCGAATCGAATGTTCCGTACCGTGTGCGGGTAATAAGCCCCTGTTGGATGAACCTGAGAGGCTTCATGGAAGCGGTCAAGGGCGGACGATATGCGGACTTCTGGGCAGTGTATGGTAGCTTTGGGTACTTCCCACCGGAGGCAGATAGATAGGAGTATAGGAGAGGAGAAGAAAAATGATAGATATAAGCGGTCTCATAAGCACGATAATGAGCAACCAGGTGAATATCCCCTTACTGTACGTGATCTACGAGTTCTTGCTCACGATACCAGTGATCGGAAGTATCGTTGCGTTCATTTTTAACATGATCCCCATATCCGGGGTTCCGATCGTAAAGCTGATCATCGGATTTGTACTGTGGAAGCCGATGTTTATAATGCTCCTTTTGCCGGGGTTCGCGACGCTAGGTACTATGCTGCTCGTTTTGCCCTGGCTGGAACGGAAACTCGTGGGCCGGATGCAATGGCGGGTGGGCCCGCGTGAGATTGCACCGCGTACGAGAGGAAGCATTCAGTTGCTCGCAGATACATTCCGATTCCTCTTCCAAGAGGTGATTATCCATAAGGATGCGGATCGCCTGTATTTCTTACAATTCCCGTTCCTCTATTTCCTGCCCGTGCTGCTCCCGCTCCTCTTTATCAATATGGGAGCTGCCGGTCGGCCACTCGTACCCATAGAGACGCCTTACGCACTGCAGATAATGATCGGGTTGGTCAGTTTCATGCCCGTATTCATCATGGGAGTTGGCTGGGCTTCGAACAATCGGTTCGCGTTCATCGGTACGGTTCGAGAGGCGTTCATGTACTTCGCCTACGAAATACCGTTTATTATGGCAGTGCTCGCGATGATCATTCTTTATGGCACATCAAACACCGCAGAGGTTATGAGTGTCGCTAACCAAAGCTCGTGGTGGAACTGGGGAATCGTCCTCAATCCGCTTGCTGCGCTCACGTTCTTCATTGCAATGGTGATGGCGACCGCGCGATTGCCGTTTGAGATCCCGGAAGCAGATCAGGAGTTGGCCTTCGGACCGTTCCTCGAGTTGTCGGGTATTGCCTTCGGGCTTGCATACATAATGGCGTACGAGAAGATGTATGTACTCGCTGCGATCATGACGATGTTGTTCCTTGGCGGTGGCAGCGGTCCGGTCATTCCCTATTTGGGCGACTTGTCCTACGGTATCTGGTTCGTGATAAAAACACTGGTCATTCTGCTGGTCGGGGTTAACCTCCGTGGTGTTTATCCACGGTACAGGCTTGACCAGGCACTGAATATCGGATGGAGCGCAATACTCGTACTTGCTTTGGTTGCACTTGTATGGTCAGTCGTATTAGGAGGATTACTATGAAGAAAGTAGAAACACCGGACTACACAGCGTCGGACAAGTTAAAGACACATGTATCTGCACTGGGAACAGCGGCGAAGGAGATGCTCATACCGCTGAACATAACGACACATTACCCGCGGGAAAGGAAGAGGCAGCCGGCCTGTTTCAGGGGCTATATGCTCTTCGATCCCGAAAGGTGCATAAGTTGTTTCCAATGCTCGTTTGTATGCCCGGCGAATGCGATCTGGATGAAAGAAGCGCCGAGCGGGCGATATTATCCGACGGTCGATTACGGTAAATGTATCTTCTGCCATTTCTGCGTGGATTCGTGTCCGGGCAGTGCATTACGGACAACGAAGATCCACGACGTGGCGTACAAGACCATGGACGAGATGTTCACGAGCACGGAGGAGCTGGTAGAACCGCCGAAGATAGTACGAGAGGACAAGGTGGTTGTGGACTACGTGATAGACCAGGAAGACCTCACGCTGAAACGCACGAAGGAAGTGGACGAGCTTATTGTGGAGGTTGAGCCAACCCCCGGGGTTCCATTGGTGAGTCAGTGTGTGGACCGAGGGAGCTGTATTGCGTGCAAGATTTGCGAGCGAGTGTGCGAGAGCGGAGCGGTGTCAGCAGTTGTCGATGAGGCGACAATGACCGTGCAGATGAGTATAGATCAAGAGAAGTGCACTGGGTGCGGCTTATGTGTTAAGGAATGCTCAATGCAAATTTTAAGTCTTTTTAGGAAGTGATGAAAGAAGATGGCAACAGAGAGTGAAGCTGAATGGGAAATAAAGATTCCAGAGAAGAAGTTAAAAGATAAACTGTTCTTTGAGAACCTCAGGGCTGCCGTGATAGACACGAAGATGTGCAGCCGGTGCTTGACCTGCGTCTCTATATGTCCGAGTAAGTTGCTTGTAAACGAAGAGGATGCAGTGGATTTCCCTGATTATGAGGAGAAATGCCTTGACTGCGGCGCCTGTGTGCGGGTGTGTCCGCGGTACGGTTACAAGCCGAAGAGCGGCCTGGGCGATTATATCGAGTTCACTGCAGGGCAGTCGAAGCGGTTCAAAGGCCAGGACGGTGCAATGGCGACGGAATTTATCTTCTCCGCGATCGACATGGGCCTTATAGACCGTGGCATATTCGTTGACCGCGATGAGCAGTGGCGAACGCATGTGTTCCACGTTCGTAGAAAGGAGCAGCTAGAGAAGCTGCCGTTAGGCGGTACGAAATACGTCTTCGCAGATGTCATTCCGGAATTGAAGAAGGCCGTGATGTTAACGAAGGTGGGTGTGGGTGTGGTTGGCACGCCCTGCATGGTCTCAGGGATACGGAAACTGCAGGATGAGTTCCCCGTATTCAAGGAGAAGGTGAAGCTCGTGGTTGGATTGTTCTGCACCGAGAACTTCCATTACAATGAGGTTTCGAAATACCTTGAAGAGAAGGGTGTTGACTTCTCAAAGCTGGTCAAGACGGACATCATGAAGGGTAAATTCGTCGCGACGATGACCGATGACGAAGTGAAATTCAAGGTGAGTCAACTTTCGGGTATACTGCCCACCGGCTGCAACGTGTGCACGGACTTCACCGCGGTGGAGAGCGACGTGAGCGTCGGCAGCGTCGGCAGCGCCCCGGGCTTCTCAACGACCGTGGTGAGGACAGAGGTAGCGAAGGAGGTCTGGGATTACATCAAGAAGATGGGTAACGCCGAAGTCGGTGAGGGCAAGGTAGAGGAGCTGGACTTCCTTATCAACCACAAGAAGGAACGGGAAAAGAACATACCGGAACAGTAAACCGTCGATAATAACGTTCGTTATATAAGGCTGATAACAACCCCCTCACTTTAGATACTTTGAGGGGGTGGCCTATTTTATTGTGGCGGGTTAATGGTGGTCTTCACAATTACTTCGAGATTATTTTTATCCATCACTTCTTCGAGTTTCTGTTTGATATCGCGACCAATTTCAGAGTTATCTTCTTGCGTTAGATTAATTACAAGTGCCACCATTTTCTCACAAAATGTACCATACTCAGATACTTGATAAAAGAGTTCTTTTTTAACTTGACTTCCTCCACGATATACTTTCATTTCGATTCCTATGATCCCATTGATAATGAAGTCAATCCTTTGTTTTTCCTTGTAACCCTCATATGCTTTTTCGTAGCCATATTTGTACTTTAGCAAGTCTAATTTCTGATCTAAATCCTGTTGATAATCTTTTTCTTTTTTGTTTTTACCGTATCTAAAATAGACATCGCTACTTTTTAGGAAATCGACGACATTCGAGAAAATGTTATCAAGGTCTGATTGGTTATGTGATTTACTAGTAGCAAAGTCGGATCGGTTATATACTTTATCAGTAATGGAGTTAGCGTGATCACTTTTAATGATTCGAGCAACTATTATTATGACTACAATGATCGCCAAGAAAGCTAAGATCTCCAGGGGATTCATTTTTCCTTCTTAATTTAAAGCTTGAACAATAATACCTTTAAGACATAATAGATCAAATACCCCCCTATAATCAAGACAAGAATTACTTTAACGGCATCTAGGACATCGTCTGGTTCTAACAATTAAACCCCCTCTAGTTACTCTAACATCACTTCTTAATATACCCCCATCCATGACATTTTGTGCAGGGCACTCCAGAGAGGATGGGATCTATTCCTGTGTTATTACAATATACGCACTTCTTTTTCCCAATGTCTGGACGAACACGGCCCGTCCCGTCACAAACTCTACACATTCCGAAAATTACAGGATCTTTTCCTGTCCCGTTGCAATAGGCGCACTTTAGTGGTCTACCTGTAGGTTTTTTCTTCTTAGCTGGAGTCTTTTTGGGTTTTTCCTCTTCTATTGTTATCTTTATCGTTTTTGCCATTTCTATCCCTTTTTTTCCCTTTCTATCTTTTTATTACCTATCAACCTTTGTACCTTTATAGCATTTTGGCTTCTCATAGCTATATAAAGTTATCGGTTAATGTTAAACGCTGTGGAGTACAGATATTATTTCGTCAGTCCATGTCTTCAGATGGCATGGTAAAACTGACGAATGAGGACATCAAATGGTTGGTAATCCGTGTAAATTCCGGCTTCTTCACGGTGAAGAAAGCGGCGCGGGTTTACGAGGT